>JACMRQ010000003.1 GCA_014376355.1 Arcicella sp.
ATAATTGTAATAAGCCAACGCCAAAATATAAAGCCGAAGAAGCCGTAGTTTTGGCACTTCAAACGGTTGAATTAACTGGCGAAAGTTATGATGCTCAACACATTGCGGATATTTTGATGGGTTATAAGAGCCAAAACGTTGGAACGCAAGATCATCAAACGATTAATACTTTTGGAAAAGCGAAGCAGTTCTTTAAATTAGCTTCCGATGAAGATGAGGATGATGACGATGATGATGACGATGATGATGCGGAATTCTCGGACGATGAAGATGCTGATGGAAATCCAATTCCAAAAGCAAAAGCAAAAGCCAAAAAAGCCCCAAAATCTAAAGGTAGAAAAAATACTGAGCCTGAACCCATCGAACAATGCGTTTCAATGGTACGTCAGATTGCAGTTTTAGGATTTTTAGAGAAAGATGTTGAGAATTATGGTGTCTTGAAATTATCGGAAAGAGGGCGTTCTTATATGAAAGATCCTTTTCCACTTACGCTTTCAAAAGACCATGATTATGACAATGAAAAAATAATTGAAGACGAAGAAAAAGAAGCAAGTGGAGGCGGCTCGCATGATGTTGCCTTATTTGAGTTACTGAAAAATCTTCGTAAAAAAATAGCCAAAGAGAAAAATTTGCCACCTTATGTTATTTTCCAAGATCCATCTTTGGAAGAAATGGCAACAACCTATCCAACAACCAAAGACGATATGGCAAATATCAATGGTGTGGGAATGGGGAAAGTGGTTAAATTTGGTCGTCAATTCATGGATTTGATTAAAAAATACGTTGATGATAATGAGATAGAAACCGCTTCAGAAGTTGTTGTGAAGTCAGCGGTTAATAAATCAAAAATTAAGATTCATATTATCCAACAAGTGGATAGAAAAGTAGATTTGGATATTATTGGCGAGCAGAAAGAATTAGGTATGGCTGAACTCATTGAAGAGATTGAACATATTTGTTATTCAGGCACAAAATTGAACTTGGATTATTATATCAACCAAGTAATTGAACCAGATAAGCAAGAAGAGATTTATGAGTATTTTATGGATTCTGATACTGACAGCATCGCAATTGCTATGGATAAGTGTGATATTGAAGACATTACGGAAGAAGAATTACGGTTGATGAGGATTAAGTTTTTGAGTGAAATGGCGAATTAAATATTGGCTGTCAGTTTTTTGCTGTCGACTTTCAGTTTTAAGTATTCAGCCTTCGGGAGGTTTATTAAATTTGAATCTTGAGAGCAGATTGCTGAAAGCCGACAGCTAAATTATAATAGATGAATACATTAATATTAGGTTCGGGTGGAAGGGAACACGCATTTGCATGGAGAATAGCCCAAAGCCCCCTTTGTGATAAATTATTTGTTGCCCCAGGAAACGCTGGAACGGCACAAGTTGCTACTAATTTATCAATTGAATATAATGATTTTGAGAAAATTGCAGAAGCTGTTATTTCAAACGAAATTGAGCTTATAATCGTGGGTCCAGAAGAGCCATTGGTAAAAGGGATTCGTGATTATTTTCAGTCGAGAGAAGATTTGAAACACATTTTAATGGTTGGTCCTGATTCAAAAGGTGCAATGTTAGAAGGTTCAAAAGATTTTTCTAAAAATTTCATGGTCAAGTACGGAATTCCAACGGCAAAATCTCAGACTTTTACGAAGGATAGTTTACAGGAAGGCTTAAATTATCTTGATTCCCACAAAACTCCAATCGTTTTGAAAGCCGATGGACTTGCCGCAGGAAAAGGCGTAATTATTGCTTTGACTTTGGATGAAGCCAAAGAATCATTGACGGAAATGTTGGTAGATGCCAAATTTGGAGATGCCAGCAGTAAGGTAGTTATTGAGGAATTTTTAACTGGAATTGAGTTGTCAGTTTTCGTTTTAACGGATGGAAAATCATATAAAATTCTGCCAGAGGCCAAAGATTATAAACGTATTGGTGAAGGAGACACAGGATTGAATACGGGTGGAATGGGAGCAGTTTCGCCAGTGCCATTTGCCACTGAAAAATTTATGCAAGTTGTTGAAAATGACATAATTATTCCAACAATTGAAGGTTTAAAAAAAGAAGGAATTGATTATATTGGATTCATTTTTATCGGTTTAATGAACCATGAAGGTGAACCACAAGTGATTGAGTACAATGCACGAATGGGGGATCCCGAAACGGAGGTAGTATTACCAAGAATTGAATCAGACATACTTTCCTTAATGATTGCAACTGCCAAAGGTGAATTACATAACGAAGAATTTATCGTTAGCAAACAACATGCCGTAACAACGGTTGTAGTGGCGGGCGGTTATCCTGGCGACTACAAAAAAGGTGACGTTATTGTAGGCTATGATTCTGTAGTAGATGCCAATATTTTCCATTCAGGAACAAAGTTAGAAGGTAAATTAGTTGTAACCAATGGGGGACGAGTAATGGCACTTACAGGTATGTCAAATACGCTTGAAAGAGCTATACAAAAATCGCAAAAGGCTGCTCATGATGTTCTTTTCGAAGGAAAATACTATCGGAAAGACATAGGATTGGATGTACTTAGGTATTAGTTAGCCTTGCATAAATTATAAAATTATGGGATGTAAATCGTGTTCTTCGGGAAGCTGTGGAACTAAAAATAAAGAAGACGGAAAAAAAGTTGGAGGTTGCGAAAACAATGGTGCTTGTGGCACAGGTGGATGCAATAAAATGAATGTGTTTGACTGGTTGTCGAATATGGATGTGCCAACTTTTAGTAAATATAATGTCGTAGAAGTAAAATTTAAAGGTGGACGTAAGGATTATTTTCGAAATGTAAATCAAGTTGAATTATATTCTGGCGACCCTGTAATTGTGGATGTTCCGAGTGGACATCACTTGGGATTTGTGTCTCTGCAAGGTGAGTTAGTACGTCTGCAATTGCTCAAAAAAGGCATCAAAGATAATGATGAAATTAAGACAATTTATAGAAAAGCGAACGATAAAGACCTTGAAAAGCATGAGCAAGCAGTTGCACGGGATTACCCAACGATGTATCGTTCTCGTGAAATTGTAAAGGAATTAAAATTGAATATGAAACTCTCAGACGTAGAGTATCAATCTGATAATACTAAAGCCATTTTCTACTATTCTTCCGATGACCGTGTTGATTTCCGTGAACTTATCAAAACGCTTGCTGGGGAGTTTAAGGTAAGAATTGAGATGAAGCAAATTTCGCTTCGTCAAGAGGCTGCTCGTGTGGGCGGAATTGGCGTTTGTGGACGTGAATTATGTTGCTCAACATGGCTTACAGACTTTAAAAACGTAACTACTTCGGCGGCTCGCTATCAAAATCTTTCCTTAAATCCAGTAAAACTTTCTGGGCAATGCGGACGTTTAAAATGTTGTTTGAATTATGAATTAGAGACTTATATGGATGCTCTGAAAGATATTCCGACGATTGAAAAACCGCTTCAGACCATAAAAGGAGATGCTTTTTTACAGAAAACTGATATTTTTAAACGAATTATGTGGTTTGGATATAGAGGCGAAGAAAGTAACTGGATTCCGGTAACTGTGGATAGAGTTCAAGAAATTTTGGCATTGAATGTGAAAGGAGAAAGACCACAAACAATTGACGGAGCAGAATCTGCAAAAATTGAATTGGAATTAGAAAAAGGTTCTGGGCCATTGAATGCTGATTTGGATAAAATGGATAGAAAGTATGGTGGTGGAGGTAAGAAGAAATTTGATAAACCAAAATTCGATCGTCCTGATTTCAAGCAAGAAAGAAAGGAATTTGTACGTCCCGAACGGAAAGATTTGAAACCAAACCCAAATAATCAGCGTCCAGAAAGAAAGGATTTTAAACAAGACCCAAGGACAGACATTAACAATTCACAAATAAGCAACGTGTCTGTTAATAAAGTTCAAGGAGATTCACCACAGGGACAAAGAGTAAATCAAAAACCACCGATAGGAGGCACTTCACAGGGGCAAAAAGGAAATAAATTAAATCCAATTCAGCAACGTCCTCAAGGACAGGCATTAAATGGCGAAGGGCAGTCACCAAAGCCAAAGCAAAATCAGCCACGTCCGCAAGGAAATGTTGAGGGACAACAGTCTAAACAGCAGAATCAACCACGTCCGCAAGGACAACCCAAGTTGCAAAATCAACCACGTCCGCAAGGAAATGGGCAAGCAAATACACAGAATCAACAACGTCCGCAAGGGGAAGGAGAGAAGCAGGAAGGACAAGCAAAACCTCCTCAACGTTCTCAGAATCAGCAAGGTGGAGTAAATAAGAATAACCCAAAGCCTAATAATAATCCTTTCTCTGAAAGTAAAGGAGATGGACAAGCCTAATATTTCAATTAATCAAGTAAAAATGGGAAACTAATTTAATCCTAATGACTCGTTCAATTTATAGTTTATTTTTCTGTTTACTTGTTTTATCATCGTGCGATACCAACACGATTTTGAAGGATAATTATGATATTCCAAAGGCTAAATGGTTCATAAAAGATACACCTTCATTTACTTTTGAAGTGATTGATGTTCAAGCGACTTATAATGTTTTTTATAACGTTAGAAATAATAGAGACTATTTGTATCATAACCTTTATTTGACACATTATCTGACTGCTCCGAACGGTAAAATAATTCATCAGCATTTAGACGAAATTATTCTTTTCGACCAAGTAACAGGCAAGCCATCGGGCGGAGGATTAGGTGATATTTATGACCATAAAGTGCTGGCTTTTAAGGACTTTAAATTTCCAGTCAAAGGAAAGTATAAGATAAAAATTAGCCAATATATGCGTCAAAATCCACTTTTAGATATTGTAAGTGCCGGTTTTGCGATTGAGAAAAATAATTAAGACACGAGAGAAATAAGAAAACGGTTATATTTTTCAACTTTAGTTGAAAAATATAACCGTTTTCTGTAAGATAAATTTTTAAGATTATTCTTATCTTGCTTTAAATAGTTTCAATACTAGAGCACTTAATGCACAAACAACAAAAATTGATATAACACCTACTTGATTTCTAAAATCTCATCTTTACCAAACATCGTAATTAAACCAAATATAGGTCCAATTGAAAGAAACACGAATAAATATACGCTATTGATGATTTCAGAAAGTATCCCGAATAGTTGAATACTGATAATTGTCAATGAAAAACCTATACAGTTTGTAATTGTTAATAATGTCCCTTTGCTTTCTGTAGGAGCATTTTGGGCGACTAAGGTTGAGAATAAAGGTGAGTCCGCAATTACAACCATTCCCCAAAAAAGTAGAAACAAAAATAATGCAATTTCATTAGCATACAAGATAAATAGGGGAGAAGTAAGGCAACAAAGACAAGACAAAAATAGGGCTATAACTGCAATTCGTTTTGTGCCAAAATATTGAGAAATATAACCACTAATTACACAAGCAATTGAACCAAAGGCGATTATAATAAATGACCACCGTGAAATATTGATTTTTGATAGATGATGATTGGTTTTATAGATCAAAATTAAGGCGGGTAAAAACGCCCAAAAAGTGTATAATTCCCACATGTGTCCAAAATATCCTAAAGCTGGTTTTCTGAATTTTTTGATTTTGAAACCCTGCGAAATTGCTCTAAAATTTATCTTTTTGCCAATAGTTGAATACTCGCCTTTCGGAACGAAAGATACCATCAATAGTCCTCCCAAAATTGAAAGACTAGAAGTGGCATAAAGAACAAATGTCCACGAATAATTGGTGTTAAAACCTTTCAAAAAATGCGGAAAAGCGGTTCCAAGTACTAACGCACCAACCAATAATCCTAATGATTTTCCAAGTCCTTTTTGATAATGATCTGAGGCGATTTTCATGCCTACTGGATAAATTCCGGCCAAGAAAAAACCTGTCAAAAAGCGTGAAATAACTAAAATTGCCTCATTTGTGTTTAAAAAAACGATGCTAATATTACATAATGCAGCCAGTATAGAACACACAAAAAATATACGAGTTGCCACAAATCTATCTACAATTCCCGATAAGGCAAAAGTAAATGTACCCGTAATAAATCCAAACTGGACGGCACTAATAAAATGAGCGATATTGTGAGATTCGAGGTGAAAATGTTTGGTTAAATCTGGTAAAATAGCATTTCCTGCAAACCATAGGGATGTACAAAAAAATTGAGAAATGACGATTACTGGTAAAACTTTTTTCATCTTGGAAATTTATGAATTATAGTGCTAAGATGAAATAAAAAAGATGAATTTGCGTATTTCTTGTAGGCATAATTTGACTTGTGTCTTCCCATCTAATAATTTCCCTAATTCAACTAATAATATACTTTGTGATTTTAATATTGCCATCCAATAATTAATAAAGCCACCCCAAATTGGAGCAACAATTTCAGGAATTTATTCTTTAGGTTGCCACGTTTTAGCTACAATTTCTTCGATTGATAATCCTTGATGCACAGGTGAGCTTTTCATATTGGTTTGCTTTGATAGTGTAATTAATAAATTTTAACACAAATATATTATCCGTAGTCTATGTCCTAATATACTGTTGATGAAATTCATCTCAGAGTTTATAAATTTTTCTCAATTTCCCAATCAACGCTTGCCCAGATTGCTTTAAGTCTTGTTTTAAAAAAATTAATCGAATCCTTGACATATTCAAATATTGAATATAACCTGCCAATTGGCGAAGCAAATGTTTGTCTTCCGAAATAGTTAATATTACCTTTTCGGGGTGTTTATTTTTTGCCCTACGCCCCAAATTTTTACTGGCGAATGGGTCGAAAATCTGCACTGCGATTCGTTTGTAATTATCTTGGTCTAATTTCTCCCGTTCTTCCACTAAGTTAATAGTCTTAATTTTTAGGTAATATTTAATAATTTCATTGGCTGCTTCCTGATTACGAATGAGTCGGAGAGATGCTGAGTTTTTCATCTGTTCAAAAGTGCCTTCATTATTAGCGAAAGTTACATTGCGAGTTGCCTGCTTGTCTAAATAATACAGTCTATTAAAATCTTTAATTGATAGTGGAAATTCTAACATTTGAATGAGAGAATCCATTTGCTCAACTCGCATTTTATGGAAAATAATTTGTCCATCAATCAATTTAGCATCATCATTAAAATCATTGATAATTGATTTGATGTACTGTTTTTCTAAATTACGTTCCACGTAATCTTCTCGCTCTGTGTTAAGTAAAAAGGCAGCGGTAACGGCTAAAAAAGGCATTGTAAATTCAAATAAATAATCTCTCCACGTCTTTTTCATTTCTACAGAAATACTTGCAGGTATATTTTCGATACTATTACTTTCGATGTTAATCGTATCTTCACTTAAAGGATTTTCATTAATTTCTTCCATAAATGTAAGTGTTAAAAGAATTTTGGATGAAATTAAGACTTTTCTTTACACAAAGAAAGTATTGGTTACAGTTATTAAGTCCATGGAAACAACTCTTGGACCCTCTGTATGAATAATGGTAATAGCTTTTAAATGTCAAAATGTGCAAATGTTGTAACTTTTTCTAAAAATTACGCAGTAATAAAATGTCGAAAATCGTGCAAATTTGCGTTTTAATTTCTACGATAAAATAATTTTGGAATAGAAAATTAAAATAATATTTGTCAAACTTTAAACCTAAAACATAATGGCAAAATATTCAGAAAAATCACAAGAAAAAGTGCAAGAAGCTATGCACGAAATGAAAGAAGGAACCTTAGAAATTGGACGTTCGGGCAAGAAGGTAACAAATCCTAAACAGGCAATCGCCATCGGTTTATCCGAAGCCCGTGAAGCGGGAGAAAAAGTGCCGAAAAAAAAGAAATAAATAATGCCAAATTTGCCCAGTTTTGAAGGTAAATTTGGCTTTTAATCTATGAAGATATTTTATTGATTAGCTATATCTTTAGTAGCTTTATGCAATAACAGCAACTCTTTTATACTTGTCCAATTGATGTCTGGATAACGGTTATTATCGTAAGAATCTATCTTTGCACGTCCTTCCATCATATCACGCATATATTGCATTCCTTGCCAGATTGGGTACAAGTCTTTTTTTGCGGGGGAGATAGTTTTCATCGTCTTTATGATAAGATTAATCAATCCAATTCCACCCGCTCTAAATAAACTAAATTTCTTTCCTGTTATTTCACTAACCACTTTTACCATTTGTCGGGGACTAATTTGGTCGCCAGCAATTCGTAGAAATCGGGGGGTTAAATCATCAAAAGCCACGTTAGCGGTAAATTCTGCCGTATTATCCATGGTGGTAAAGTATAAAATTTGGTCAGCATCTCCCCAGTGAAGAATCCATTTTTGCTTATCAAGAATCATTGGCATTTGCCCTGTGAGCAAGTCCATGAAAGGTCCGTTGAAAATAGTTGTTGAAGCAATGGGAGCTTCTTCTAAATATTGATGAAATTCTCTACGTAAATCTAAATTACGATTTTGCCCGACTTTCAAATTTGTAAAATCCAAGGAGAAATCTGAGGGAATAAAATGTGGAACGCCTGCCATAACAGCTCCATCCAATAGTTTTCTTTGCGTATTAATGATCACATCATGCAGACCCGACAAGGCAGAAATAACACAAGACGCACCTTCGCAAGCCTTCGCAATTTCTTTGGAATCTGACATATCAATTCTGATAACTTTCGCACCCAATTCTTCAAGTTTCTTGACCTTCTCAGCATCAGTACTCGCCCGAACAATAGCACGAACAGATGCTCCTTTTCCAAGTAATGCCTTGACTATTCTTTCTCCTAAATTGCCTGTTGCCCCCGATATGACCATTATTTTTTTCATTTTGCTTACGAATTTATTATCCATTTCCTCATCTACTCCTGTGTGTGCAACTTTTTAGGTAAATAAATGTTTTATTTTAATTTACTGTTTTGTATCTCAACAGCCTACCAAAAGCATATTGTATTGAGCCAATTCGAAGAAGTAACTTTTATTCATGTGGTTGGGGGAAATTAATCGTTTGACTTTAAAATCGTTTGTAAAGGCATAGATAATGGAGGGAGGTAAGGTTATAAGTAACTTTTAATCATCAATGATTGTGATCTATCATAATTTATTATAATTTTACATCAGACAAAGACGTTTCGGGCGTAGGAGGAAAGATTCTGAAAGGAAGTGCATTCACTCATTGTCTTTAAAGAGAATCAAGATTTATATTTTGATTCTCTTTTTTTTGCGTAAAAATTCTCATCGTTTTAAGAGCTAATTGTTTTCTTC
>JACMRQ010000014.1 GCA_014376355.1 Arcicella sp.
ATAAAAACCTAAATTCATCATGGCAGAAATTATAAAAACCGCCCTCATCACAGGAGGCTCAAAAGGAATTGGCTACGGCGTTGCGGAGGCACTTATCAAAGACGGAATTCGTGTAGCAGTAACTTCACGTACTCAAGCAAATGCTGATGAAGCGGCAACAGAATTGAATAAAATCAAAGCAGGATTTGCCATTGGCATAGAATCAGACGTTAGAAATTTGGCTTCACAAGAACAAGCCGTTCAAACAATTTTAGCTAATTGGGGGAGATTGGATTACGTAATTGCCAATGCGGGCGTTGGTCACATGGCTCCTATTCAAACACTTACTTCAGAGCAATGGCAAGAAACGATTGATATTAATCTTACGGGAACGTTCAATTCAATTAAGGCAGCGTATGAATCTTTAAAAGAATCTCAAGGTTATTTTATTACGATTTCGAGCTTGGCGGGAACCAATTTCTTTGCTAATGGTGGGGCGTATAATGCCTCTAAATTTGGCGTAGTGGGTTTTTCTCAGGCAATCATGATTGATTTACGAAAAGATGGAATTAAAGTAACAACCATTATGCCTGGGTCGGTGGCAACTGAATTTGGTGGACATACACCCTCTGAAAAAGATGCGTGGAAAATTCAACCAGAAGATATTGGTCAAATAGTTTCGGATTTAATTAAAATGCCAGCAAGGACCTTGCCAAGTAAAATTGAAGTGCGTCCAAGTATGCCAGCATAATTGATAGAACACGGATTTGAGAGATTTGACACGGTTGGAAATTATTATCCGTGTCTAATCCTTTTAATCCGTGTTCAATTTGAATTTAATTATACACAAAATTAACCGTATAAAACACCTTCTTTTTCTTCCGCTCTTCCGAAGAAATATTTAAAGTTATAAGGTCTTTGTCAGTTGAAGCACTGTAATTATTATCACTATTACTTTGCTCGGTCCATCCACGAACTAAAATTTGTAATTGCGTCTTTATTTTCTCGAAATATTGTTTTGCGTCTTCTTCATTTTCCGTTTCCAGAATAGTAGTTTTATAGTTAGAAGTTGTTCCACTATTATCCTGCAAAATTATAGCAGACTTACCCGCCACTAATTCAAAAGAAGTTTTGAAACGTTCCTGCCCTACTGACTTATCTTTCTTATCTTTCTTTATTTTTTCGCCCGTAATAACCTTAAAATTATCTAATCGAGCATTTTTTAAGGCTTTAAACTGATTGGAAAAAATTGGGTCAATTTGTGCCTCCACAGCATTTGGAGCAGCAATTGACTTCAGAATTTTATATTTCCCCGATTGCTCGGCATCCATTGAAGTGGCTAATAAAGTATAAGTTCCTGTGGTTGGAACTATATAAAAAAACTTATTGTAACTCGTTCCAGAAAATGGTTTTGAGTCATAGCTATTTTCTTGTTTATTGGCAGGTGTTTTCAATCCTAACATCACTCTAAAATTATCTGAAGAATGTTGCAAAGTCAATTCCTCTCCAGCGTGTAAAAATAATTTATAGGTATCATAAAAACGTTTTTCTGAATTTTGGGATGAAAATTTATCCTTACCTGTTAAACTTGCTTCAATTTGGTCTTGAGCTTGTTGCATTCCATTAATCAACTGATTTCGATTTAATAGTTCAGTTGAATCTATCTTTGCAATTTTTGTTTGAGAAGGCTTTTTGGTAATCTTCTTTTTTTGAGCTTGTGTCGCAAAATTTAGGCAAACGCTAAGAAATATCAATAGTTTAATTTTCATTTTTTTGTTTATTTGTACAATTTCTTGCAAGAAGGCACAGAAAAGCAATTCCACCAAATATTATTTTGATGAATTTGTTATCGGTAAAATATTGTATGCGGTATTACAATGAATTTATTGACAAATAGCAGAAAAATAATACAATTTTTTACAATATAAGTGTAATTTTACGTTTGAAAATAGGAGTAAAAAAAAGGCTTATTTTGCTAATTTTTAAAGCTCAACATAGATAAATACAAACAAATAATAAATATATGGAAAGAAGAGATGCAATTGCCAGAGTAGCACTATTTATAGGTGGAACACTTTCTGCTGGTACATTGGCTACAGTTTTAGAAGGCTGCAAGTCTGGTGGAGGTTCGACAGCTGGCAAAAATTTCGCCATCACACCTGAACACGGTGAAATGATAGGAGAAATTGCCGAAATGATTTTACCAAAAACTTCTACCGCAGGAGCAAAAGAAGCCAAAGTACCTGAATTTATACAGTTTATGTTGAAGGAATGTTATAAAGAAGATCAACAAAAATCTTTCTTTGCAGGTTTGGATAAATTGAATGATGGAGCAAAAGGTAGTTTCATGAAGGCTACGGCAGAACAGAAATTAACTTTACTTAAGGCAGAAGATTCAGCTAAAGAAAAATCTGAATTCTGGAAAACAATGAAGGATTTAACCGTATTAGGTTACTTTACTTCTGAACCAGGAGCAACGAAAGCTTTAGAATATTTAGAAGTACCTACTAAATATGAAGGAATTAAATTACAAAAAGGACAAAAAGCTTGGGCGATGAGTTGATACGATTAATAGTTAGCAATTAGTATTCACAATTGAAAGTTATTCCAACATTAAGGTTATTTTGCAAAAATATTATCCCTAAAAGTTTTAATATCAAATACTTAATACCTAATACTATATAAAAATTAAATGGAAATTACAGGAACAGGAACAAAAGCAAATACCTACGATGCCATCGTTGTAGGCTCAGGAATATCAGGCGGTTGGGCTGCTAAAGAATTATGTGAAAAAGGCATGAAGGTTATCATGCTTGAACGTGGACGTGATATTAAGCACGTGGTAGATTATCCAAACGCCACTAAAAACCCGTGGGATTTTCCTCATCGTGGGCGGGTTGATACAAAATCTGCTGAGGAACATTTTCTTGGGATGCGAACGGGTTATACCGTTAATGAACCTTGGAGAGATATGTTCGAGAATGATAAGGCTAATCCAATTATTGAGAAAAAACCAATTGACTGGATTCGTGGATATCATGTAGGCGGACGTTCACTAATGTGGGGTCGTCAGTCATATCGTTGGAATGAAGCTGATTTTGAAGCCAATGCTAAAGAAGGCGTTGGAACTGATTGGCCTATCAGGTATAAAGAATTAGCCGCTTGGTATGACCACGCCGAGAAGTTTGCGGGTATTAGTGGAAATAAAGACAATATTGATGTTCTGCCTCATGGCGAGCATTATTTGCCAGCCATGAATATGAATGCTTTGGAAAAAGATTTGAAAAAGCGAATCGAAAAAGAATTTCCAAGTCGTCATTTTATCATGGGTCGTACTGCACATTTAACGGGTGAATCTAAAGTTGCCCTTGATTTAGGAAGAGCTCAATGTCAATTTCGTAATCGTTGCATGATGGGATGTCCTTACGGTGGATATTTTTCAACGCAATCTTCAACGCTTCCTGCGGCAGTGAAAACGGGAAATTTAACGCTTCGTCCAGATGCTATCGTTCAAGAAGTAATTTTTGACGATAAATTAGGCAAAGCTATTGGCGTTAGAATTGTAGACCAAAATACTTTACAATCCATTGAATATTTTGCTAAAGTGATTTTCTTGAATGCCTCAGCTTTTGGAAGTACGAGCATAATGTTGAATTCAAAATCACAACGCCATCCAAATGGTTTGGGTAATGAATCTGACCAATTAGGACGTAATATTATGGATCATCACTTGGCAGTGGGAGCTTCTGGAGAATATGAGGGTATGGAAGATGAATATTACATTGGTCGCCGTGCTAATGGAATTTATATTCCAAGATACCGAAATTGGGGAACTGACAAACGTGATTATACTCGTGGCTTTGGTTACCAAGGTGGAGCAAGTCGTGAGGAATGGGGACGTGGAGCAAACCAAGAAGGCATTGGTGCAGAGTTTAAAGATTCATTGAGTTATCCAGGTAAATGGAAATTTGGCATGGGCGGTTTTGGAGAAGTATTACCAAATCCAAACAACAGAATGACCCTTGATGGAACTCAGAAAGATAAATGGGGAATGCCACTTTTAGTTTTTGATGCAGAATATGGCGAAAACGAAAAAAAGATGCGTATTGACATGAAAAACGATGCTGCCGAAATGTTAGAACGTGTAGGTTTGAAAAATGTTACGCCTTATGATGACCAAACAAAACATTTAGGAATCGGTATTCACGAAATGGGAACGGCTCGAATGGGTACGGATGCTAAGAATTCTTGTTTGAATAAAAATAATCAAATTTGGGGTGCAGACAATGTCTTCGTAACAGATGGTGCAGCTATGGCTTCAGCATCGTGTGTAAATCCTTCTTTAACTTATATGGCACTCACTGCCCGTGCGGCTGACTTTGCTGTAACGGCTTTGAAAAAAGGAAATTTGGCTTAGGAATTGTATTTGATTAAATAGGAGATAAGTTTAAAAAATGGGTTAGAAATTTAAAATTTCTAACCCATTTTTTTTAAATCAATATTTTTCAGTTTGAAATAAAAGGTCAATATTGAAAAATCTTTATTACGATTATTTAACGATTTTTTTGTTCGTTTATTGGTCTTTTGGTAACAACTCTCACCTATTTAATTGATCTTCAAAAACACAGCAGTTCCCTTCATGGATATAACATTCTGTGAAATAATTTAAGTAACAAAAGAAATATTCTGGGTAAAGCAATCTCTTTTATTAGAAAATTATTTTTTAAATGAACTAAAGCATTCTTGATGTGTTAATCTAATGTACGTACATTAAATGTTTAAACATCACATATTATGACCTTTATAGACCAATTGAATTGGCGTTATGCCACTAAAAGAATGACTGAAAAAGTTGTTCCACAAGAAAAAATTGATACAATTATTGAAGCAATTCGTTTATCGGCTTCATCTTATGGTTTGCAACCTTACGATTTAGTAGTAGTTAAAGACAAAGAATTGCTTAAACAAATTCAACCAATTGCCTATAATCAATTACAAATTGGCGAGGCAACGGCTTTGTTAGTTTTTGCAGTTTGGGATAAAATCACTCCTGAAAAAATTGATAATTTTTTCAATTTGATTTCCTCAGAAAGAGGAATTCCTTTAGAAGTTCTGGCAGGCTACAAAGCAATGGTGGATGGTGTTTTACAAATGGACGAAGCAACCGCATCTGGCTGGATGGCTCGTCAAGCATATATTGGCTTAGGAACGGGTTTAGCCGCTGCTGCCATGGAAGAAGTTGATTCTTGCCCAATGGAAGGATTTAATCCTGCTGCTTTAGATGAATTATTAAGTTTAACTACTAAAGGGTTAAAAAGTGTTGTAATTATGCCTTTAGGATACCGTGACGAAGCAAATGATCCAACAGCAAACATGAAAAAAGTAAGAAAATCAAGCAAAGATTTTATTATTTCCTTATAGAAATTAGGGTTAAAAAAAAGGAGTTTTCTTCACAGAAAACTCCTTTTTTCATGAATCAATTTGTCACAAAATACCCTCAAACCGAATTTTATAACAAACATCTTTTTCTATCAAATATAAGAAAATAAGTATTTGGAATAAATTATTTAATAATTAGGTAGGGGCGTATAGCATACGTCCAAATTGTCAGAATGTGGGCGTATGCTACACGCCCCTGCGATTTGACTACATTTATATTATCAATTAGTTTTTTTTGTTACTTAGGTTAATTAATCTTCTTCTCCACAGCCTATCGGAGCACCAGGAGGTAATTCTTTATGCACTGCAATTTTTGCCAAAGATGGATTTTTCATTCGGTCTAAGACATAATCCAAATGAGCTTGATAATCGCTCTCTTTTACGGTTTTCTTAGATTCTTCTATGTACGTTTTTAAGTCTTTCAAAACCTTACCACAAACGGCTCTCACTTGATAATTAGCTGATTCATTGGTACTTAAAGCCATTAAATGTGTCAAAACAATTTGCTCAGTTTGGAATTGTACTTTACGATTAAGTCCTTGATTTTTAGCAGTTTTAAAAGTTTTATCCACAACTTGATTAATCATTTCTTCCAAACCTAAACCATTGTTTCGAGCTTCATACTCAACCATACGGGAAGCACGTTCAGCATGAAATAAAAACTGTAAAGGGAAGTCCGCCGCTGATTCTGCCGCCGCCAATGGATCGAAAGCCAAACCTGTCCGCTTTTTAAACAATTCTCTTGAAGACATATACCCTGCTGGACGTGGAGGAATCATGGATATAATATTTTCTGGCAAAGTCAAAAAATCGGCAGAAAGGCATTTTAAGGTAATTTCCAATGCTTTTTGCTGGGTTTCTTTACTAACTAATTGCGTACTAAATTGTTCATCTCCCCGCACTTTGTATTTGTAATCCATTGAACCAACCAATTTGGCAACTGCCTCCACTTCGTAACGATGAAGGTTATAAATCGGTACTAAGGCATCTTCCAAAAATGCCATTGGAACACCTGTACGAATGGTTTTTTCGCCAAAATTTTTCAACGCTTTTTCTCTAACTTTTAATAAATTATCCAATTCCTCAATAGGACTTTTCCCACCGTCCCATAAATGAGCGGTTGGACTAACTGAACCAATAGAACGAGCATCTTGATCAGTCAAAAACAGTAAACCTTTGTTACGAGCATCTGATAAAATCTTATTTAAAGCTAATTTTTCATCCGTTCCTTTCGGAAAATCCTGGTAGCCAAAAGTGATTGAGGCTTTATCCCATTCACCAATTCCAACAGCGTAGGCATCACTGAGGTCAATTTCTCCTTTCGCATCCAATTTTACCAAAGGATGTGGATAGTCCATCACCGATGCACGATTATTAGTACTGGCAGAATAATTGTGCATCAAACCCAATGTATGTCCAACTTCATGAGCTGCTAATTGTCGCAAACGAGCCAACGCCATTTTGAGCATTGGGTCTTTGGCAGGATCAAGTTTCTGACCATTTTCAAAAGGTGAAAGTAAGCCTTGAGCAATCAAATAATCCTGACGTACTCGCAACGAACCCAAAGAAACGTGTCCCTTAATAATTTCGCCTGTTCGTGGGTCAGTAACAGAAGCTCCATACGACCACCCACGAGTGGAACGATGAACCCAATTGATAACATTATATCGACAATCCATCGGGTCGGCATCGTCGGGCAGAAGTTTTACTTGAAAGGCATTTTTATAACCTGCCGCCTCAAAAGCTTGATTCCACCATGCCGTTCCGTCCATTAAAGCCGAGCGGATGGGTTCGGGTGTACCATTGTCTAAATAATAAATAATGGGTTTAACCGCTTCGGATATTTTGGCGGTTGGGTCTTTTTTCTTCAAACGATGTCTGATTGTGTAATACTTTTCAACGGGTTCAGAAACAGGCGTTGCATAATCCATATACGCCAAAGAATTGAAACTTGAACGGGGATCAAATTCTCTTTTTTCGTATTGATTATCAGGTAGTTGTATAAAACTATGATGAAATCTTAACGTAATAGCTTCCGAACTTGGCGTAACGGATTTTACAAAATTTCCTGCATCACTTCCACCCGTGAAAGTGGTTGTTACTTCAAATTCTGAGTTTAAAGGAAAATTTTTGGTACGAGCCAAATACATGGCTGAACGGGATTTGTCCATCGAATATGACCCTTGTTTCATGTCCCTCAAACGGTCAGGAATTCCCATTGGGTCGGATAATAGAAAATCAGTAGCATCGACTAAATATTTACCATTTTCTTCGGCTTCCACCGTGAAACCCCAAAGGGTCGATTGAGCAAAAGATTGTTCAATGGCCCGTTTTTCGTTAGCATCGTTGGTAATGGCACGGTATCGTAAATTAGGTTGAATGAGCATAATTTTACGTCCAACTTTATTAAAAAATACCACTTTTTCATCGCCTAAAAGACCACGGTCGAGTCCAATATCATTTGAACCCAAACCTGCTGGAAGGGATGAAATATATAAAAAATCTTGATTGAGTTTCGAAACTTCGAGCCAGATTTTACCCGAATCTTCATCCCAATAAAAAGGCATAAAACCTTCATATTTCTTCAAATTAGCCGTTTTCTCGGTAATTGAAGGCAGTTTTTGAGAAAAATTTTGAAAGGAAACTAATAGTAAACAAAGGAGTAATAGTTTTTTCATTGTGTTAATTGGTTAATTGAATTATGGAGAATACTTAGAGAGTACGAAGTGGAGAATTCTTTGA
>JACMRQ010000196.1 GCA_014376355.1 Arcicella sp.
AAGCTTCTACTAATTTCTTAACGCTTATTATAATTTAAACTTTAAACATTCTAACACTATGCAGTTCAGAGGTTCTATTCTCAAAAAAACACGTGAAGAGCAAGGACATAAACAGTATTTTTTCGCTCGCCTAACAGGTATTTCCCAATCTCATTTATCAAAAATTGAAAATGGCAAAACAGTTCCTACACTACCAGAATTAATTATAATTTCGAATATTTTGGAAAGACAATTAGGTCATTTTGTTTGTTAACTTATCCCATTCTTGCACACAAAAAAAGGCTTGAACAAATCGTCCAAGCCTTGACCCTTAATCACAACAAAAATTAATTATGTTTGTGCCAATACTAAATTAGCTTCCATCAGTTCAGATAATTGTCTAATAGTTTGAATTTTGTCTATTTCATTATCGGGCAAAGTGATGCCGTATGTATTTTCCAAGTAAACTACTACTTCCAAAAACTCTAAAGAGTTCATTCCCAAGTCAGCATAAAAGCGTTTTTGGGGCCCTATCAATCTCGGATTTATATAAAAATTCCGTGATAAAAATTGTGTCAATGTACTGGTGTTGAATTTCATTGCATTGAGGGATTTAAAAATTTAACAATGGTAATGTCTATTTAACTGATAAAATCTAAATTTAGTGCCTTTAAAAGGTTGTTTTTTTATAATTACCGTTAAATTGTAATTAAACTTGAAAAGTAATTTTAAGATAATATAAATTCTCCAGATTGTACTTTTACAATAATCTTAGGAGGTAGTAATTTATACATAACCGGTGTAACCAGTCGAGCCAGTAAAGTTGAACTTGTAATTCCGCCAATTAATACGATTGCTAAAGGTGAATACAAATCTGAATATTCAATTACTAAAGGAATCAAACCACCAATTGCGGTGAAAGAAGTCAATAAAATCGGTACAAATCGGATTTCGCCAGCTTGATAAATTGCTTCGTCGAGTTCCATGCCTTCTTCTCGGAGTTGATTTGTAAAGTCAACCAGTAAAAGTGAATTTTTGATTTCAATTCCGATTAAGGCAATAAATCCGATAATGGAAGTAAAACCTAACGTTTCTCCTGCGATTAATAATCCTAAAATTGCTCCAACAATACCCAATGGAATTACTGATAGCACAATTAAGGTAGATTTGAAATTACCAAATTCCAAAATCAAGATAGCAATCATTCCGAAGACAGTTATGAGGATAATTACCCCTATACCACCAAATGATTTCTCGGCATTTTCTGCTTCTCCGCCAACTTTATACGAAAAACCTTTCGGAAATTTGAAACTATCTAACTTCTTAATTATTTCTTGATTGATTTTTGAAGTATTAAATCCAGATTTTAAAAATGCCGTAATTGTTACGTATCGCTCTTTATTATAATGTCTAATTTGTGTTGGCGAAGTTTCAAACTTGATTTCTACCAACTGTTTTAAGGGAATTGCTGTCCCCGAAACATTATTGACGTACAAATTAGAAAATACACTTAAATCTTGTTTGGTATTGCTTCGTGGAATTGAAACGTTAATATTATAATCATCTGTTTGCCCTTCTTCTCGGAAAGTTCCAATGTTTAAACCTGCCACACCTAAACGAACAACACGGTCAATATCGGAAATATTTACGCCTAAGAGCCCCGCTTTTTCCCGATTAATAATTGTTCGAAAATCAGTTGATTGTACTTTTAGTGGGTTTGCTACGTATATTGTACCCGTTTGTTTAGCTACGACTTTTTCAATTTGTCCTGCAATAATTCTTAAACTATCCAAATTATTTCCAAAAATTCGATAGGCAAGCGGAGCTTCCAGCGGAGGTCCTTGCTCAAAATCTTTTACTTCAATTTTGGCATTGGGATAATGCATAAGTTTTTCCCTTAATTGGTCAATAATTTCCTTTTTTTCTTTAGTTTCTACGTCTTCCAACAATACAAAAAGTTGGGCTGAATTTTCGGTTTCTGGACCACCAATGATGTTATAATAAATCCTTGGATTACTTTTGCCCACATTAGCAGCGATATTTTTAATCTCTGGAACTTTCTTTAATTCTGTTTCTACAAAATGCACCACATTATCTGTAGTTTGCAAATTTGTTCCCACGGGCGTACTAACATTTACGAGAAACATCGGTTTTTCAGAAGTTGGAAAAAGGGAGAATCCTAAGAATAGTTTCGCCATAAACATTACACCAAAAAATACACCCATTGAAGTAATGATAGTAGTCTTTGGGTGTTTTAAACACCATGTCATTAACTTTCCGTACGTGGCTGAAATTAATTTTTTCATCCCTCTGAGAATAAAATTACCCTCTGGATTTCCATGATTTTTCAAGAGTACACTTGATAAAAACGGAACAATTGTGAGGGCAACAATCATCGAAGCAAAGACCGTAACACACACTGCCATGGGCAAACTTCGGATGAATCTACCAGCGGCTTCGGGCAAATTGGCAACGGGTAAAAAAGCAAAAATCAGGAGGACTGTACAACCCACAACTGCCAAACTGATTTGTTTAGTTGCATCAATGGCAGCTTGTTTTTTGGGTACTCCATTGCGGATAAATCGCTCAATATTTTCAACAACTACGATAGAATCATCCACTAAAATTCCCAGAGCTACAATCATTCCAACAATGGAAAGCTGATTAATTGTGAATCCCAAAACATACAAAAGTGAAAGTCCGATGGCAAGCGAAAGCGGAATTGAAATCATCACGACCAAGCTTGCCCGTGAACCCAAAGGCAATAATGTGATGAGAACCAACAAAATAGCAATTCCAAAATCTTTGGCAAAACGAGCTAAACGCTTTTGGACAGATTCAGCTTGGTCAAAAACTTTTACTAAATCAACCGATGGAGGAAGCGTTTTTCGGAATTCTTCAATTACAGGATCAGCTTGTGAGCGTACTTTAATAATGTTTTGTCCGAACTTCTGGCAAGCCGTTACAAATACGCTTCGATGCCCGTTCAAACGGGTTTTATGGGTTTCATCTTCGTAGGCATATTTAACTTCAGCAATGTCTTTTAATAAGACAATTTTTGTCCCATTTGAGAACACAATCGTATTTTTTATTTCCTCAATATCTTTATAACTTCCCGAAGTTTTAACGTTAAATTTTTTTGTAGAAAGATTAATTGAACCACCTGGAATATTTACATTTTCTGACTGAATCGCTCCTAAAACTCGATTAAGCGGAATTTTATCTTGGGCTAACTTACTCAAATTAAGTTCTACGGAAATTTTACGTTTTGGAAACCCCCACGATTTAATGTTTTTTAAGGCAGAAACCTTTCCCAAACGATTTTCTAAATCATCCGCATATTTTTCTAATTTATTGTAAGGCAAATTCTCAGAAACTAAGGCAAATTGATAAATATTAACGCCATCGGGTTGGTATCTTTCAATGCGAACATCTAAAACCTCGACGGGCAGATCTTTCCGTACGGCGTTCATCTCTCGAACTACTTCTTGATATTTTTCTTCGGGGTCGGTATCAAAATCGTATTCAACTTGAAAAATAGCGGCACCATCCACAATTGTACTGCGGACACGATTCATATTATCTAATTCATTGAGCCTTTTTTCGACAACATCTGCCACCAATTCTTCAACATCTTTGGGTGAAGCTCCTGGATAAATGACAGTTATACCATATTGAGGCGAAGAAAACTCAGGGTCTTCGCCACGGGGCATCGTCAATAATGAGAATATTCCGATGGATAATATACCCAAAAACACAACGAGGGTGAATTGGTAATTTTTTACTGAGAATTCAGAGATTTTCATAATGATTATATTTTACTTCACAACTTTAACCAAACTCCCCTCAACCAAATATGCAGATCCATCGGTTATAACTTGCGTAATTCCAGCTAAACCACTTGCTACAAAAGCGGTTGTATTATCAATTCCCACTAATTTAATTGGCATTTTACGAGCCTTACCGTTGTCGATAACATACACAAAAGCCTCATCTCCATTGCCTTCCACGACCGCATCAATCGGAATAGAAGTATGTTTTTGAACCAAAGAAGGTGTAATTTGGGCATTTCCAAAAAGTCCAGTAGCCATTTTTTTGCCTTGCGTATTCAGTTTTAATTCTGCTTGATAAAGTCCCGAATTTTGGTCTGCTCCTTGTGAAAGATTTGAAACTAATGCCGTAAAAATTATTGTTGGAAAAGCATCTAAACTCACCGTTGCACGGTCGCCTGTATGTAAGCGAGTCCAGTCCTTATCGGCAATTCCTACCTTTATAACCCAGTCATTTACTCCAGAAGCATTCATGAAAAATACGGGAATTCCTGAGCTTGCGAGTTCGCCTTCGTTCATCAATTTCTTGACAATCACACCATTAGCAGAGGCATAAATTTTAGAATATCCCTGATTATAAGAAGCAATTTCTAAACTTTGCTTTACCAAATTAAGGGAAGTTGTAAGGTTTTGAACCTGCTCCAAAGTAGCAACAGAATCACGATAGAGGTTAGTAACACGTTTCAAATCACGTTCAGATTTTTGTACGCTTTCAGTTGCCTGTTGTACTTGAGCATTAATTTCTGTAAGATTTAATGTTGCCAATAATTGCCCTTTACGTACGTTTTGACCTTCTTTTACGTAAATTTTTTCGATGATTCCACCCGTTTTAAATGACAAACGAGCTTCTTCTAAAGAGGCAACTAAACCAGAGGCTTTCAAGGTTTCCGTAGAATTTGCCTGAGAGACATTCGCTAATCTCACCGCCACGATATCATCTTCAATCAAGGCTTTTGTGGGTTCTTTTTTCTTTCCACAACTCATAAATAATGAGATGATTAAGAAGAATAGTAGGGAATTTTTTTTCATGCTTTTAATTAGCTCTAAACTTTTAAAAATTAGCATTGAGCTTGGTTTAATGTTGAATATTTTGCAGTTCAGATTTGAAAATTTATACTGGACTAAAGTCTCATAGCTCAACGCTATTTTAATTCAAAACTCGCTTTTGCTCGCTCTAATTCTACCCATTTAATCCAGACATCATACAAGGAAATAGACTGTTGTAGTTGAGCCGTTGTTATCTGCGTCTGAGCATCCAATAACTCAATGAAGTTCAAATTGCCTTCCTTATATCTTCGAAACATATCACGGTAATATCGCTCGGCGGTAATAACTTGTGAAGCCTTCGATTCGTAAATTTCTTTGGCAGAATTTAAAGAGTTTTTGGCCAACTCAGCTTGTAAATCTAATTGATTCTTAACCTGCTGAAATTGAGCATCTAATGAAGCGACTTCCATTTCTGATTGCCTAATTTTCAACTGGTTACGACCAAATGAATAGATTGGTAAATCGAACGAGATACCCAAAAGAACAAAGGTATTTGGCGTAAAAAAATTCTTATCACTACTCGCTATTTGAGTAAACCTTCCCTGCGAACCCAAGTCTAAAGATGCTCCAATTTTAAACTTTTTATAGGACTGATTTAAGCCCAAAAATTTTCGATTGATGTTAATACTTATCTGGATTTTATCTAATTCCTCACGATGTCCTTCTATTAAATCGATTTTCAATCCTTCTTTGCCCAAACTATCCAAAGTTATTTTCTCCGTAAATTCTTTATTAAGTAAAAAATTAAAATAGGCTACCGCATTTTTTTGATTTCCTCGTGCATTATCAAACTCAGCATTTATCTTTGAAATTTCGTTGTGAGTACGCACTAAAACCGTTGGGTTTGCTGAACCATTTTTAATCAAACTTTCATTTATCCGTTCCGATTCACGTACAATTTTTAAGGTATTTTCATAGACTTTTATCGCTTCCGTTGCTTTCAAATAATTAATGTATGCCAACTTGATATCTCTGACTAATTCACGTTTATATACTTGAATTTCAGTTTGTTGCATCGTGACTTGGTCTTGTTTGATTGCTTGATTATATTTCAATTCAGCATTCAATATAGGCATCGTTGTTTTGATACGCATATCATAAAAATCTTTGGGAACTAACTGCTCGGAAGAATTTTGGACTTGCGGAAAAGAATTTGTTTGAGTCAGTTTATTAAGGGTTATATAAACTGGATTGACCAAATCGCCTATAGGAATTTCAATTTTCCGTCCACCCTGTGCGGTTGAAAGAGTGGTATTGAAATTAACATTTGGTTTAAAAAGCGTTTTGGCTTCGCCAAGGGCGAAAATGGCTTTCTGTAACTGAAAATTTTGTTGCTTCAACGTCTGACTATTTTTCAGACCTTCCTGCACATAATTATTTAATATTTCGGATTGCCCAAAAGTCCCAAAACTCAATAAAAGCATTAATAAAAGAGGTTTCATAAACAGATAATATTTACTTAACAGTGTTTAGTATAAAATCATTTTTTAGGTAGTAATTATGAAGTAATAGTCTTAAGATACGTAAACCGTGCTTTCGCAAATTTCTTGCCTCATACTTACTATTTCATACCTACTACCTAATACTATTTCTCGTAACCACTAACTTGGTTGTATATTTTGAAATATAAAAATTATGCTTTCACCAATTCAATCATTTGTTCTAAGGATGCAGTCATCAATTGCTGTATGTCAGTTTGGTCGTTAAATTTCTTAAATCTATTCCGAATTTTCAGCGAAACCATTCCGTGCATAAACGACCAAATTGACATGGCAGCAATTTCTACATCATTAAATTTCAATTGTTTAGATTCAATTCCTCTTTGAAGAGTTTCGCATAAAAGAGCAAAACATTTATGACCACTGTTCCAATTTTCTTCTTCTTTTAGTGTGTCCATTGGAGCATTCAAAATGAACATCAAATCGTACATTTCGGGATTTTCAAAGGCAAATTTCATATAAGCATATCCTCGACGACGTAATTCTTCAAATGGATCTGTGATACCTTCAATCGCATCTCTCATTTCTTCTAATAATTTATCAAAACCTAGTTCATGAACGGCAAAGAAAAGCTCATTTTTATCTTTGTAATATAAATAAATAGTGGCTGGGCTGTATTCAATTTTCTCAGCGATGGCACGTATAGAAGCCTTCTCGAATCCTTCTTCAATAAATACCTCTTTAGCAGTTTCCAAAATCATCAACCGCATTTCTTGTTTGTCCCGTTCTTTTCTTTCTAAAATACCCATAGCCCACGACCCCAGAGGGGAATTTTTAATCAATTATTTCTGAAATTTTTTAATCGTTATTAACTGCAATTTATTTTATTGTAATCAATTACCATCTTTAGGAGATTGAGAACTTCTTGTCCAAATAGTAGTTCTTCCTAAGAGTGATATACCTATAAATCCTCTGATTTCCAATTCGTTAGATTTTTTTATTTTAATCGTACATGAGTATGTCTTGCCATTATTGGGGTCATAAATTGTTCCTTCTTCCCAAGATTTACCCGTAAATTCAAAACCCTTCAAAATTACAGAACCAACGATCGTCTGAGTCTTTAATTTTTCATCAGGGTTGTTCACATCCTTTCTTTCATTTCCATCTCTTCCCCACGAAATCTTTCCAAAATATTTTTCTCCCTGTTTATAAATTAATACTTTTCCATCTTTTTTTTCAGAAAGCCATTCACCCAAAACAGCATCTTTAGTTACAGCTTGTGAATGTCCAATATTTATGAAACAAAAAGAAAGGAGTAATACAGCAATTAAGTTTTTCATGATAAAAAATTTTAAATTAAAACGATGTAAACTTAATGAACGGTGTTTAGTAAAACAAAGAAAAATATAACTATTTTTATAATTCTAAGAAAAGTTATTTTTTTAAAAGTATTAACTAATTGATTTTTAGGTATTTAAGTAAAACATAATATTAAATTAACACAATATATTGGTTTGATAGTTTGTGGAATAAAAAGGTTATAGGTATTTTTGTGAACAGATTATTAATAACGAATATAAAATATGAATTATCCACTGGACCAAATACCCGAAAGAACAACTAAACCACGCCAAAAAGGATTAACTATGGTGATGGATAAAGGGTTGAGCCTCAGACAAGTAGAGGATTTTTTAGAACTCGGTAGCGGTTATACTGACATTGTGAAGTTAGGTTGGGCAACTTCTTTTGTTACGCCTAATCTTAAAGAAAAATTAGCACTATATAAATCTTGTGGTATTCCAACCTATTTTGGAGGTACATTATTTGAAGCCTTTATTGTTCGGAATCAATTTGATGAATATCGCCGTGTTTTAGACCAATTCGGAATGGAATATGCTGAAGTTTCTGATGGCTCTTTGGAAATGAATCAAGATGATAAATGTGAATATATCAGAACGTTAGCCACGCAAGTAATTGTGCTTTCAGAGGTTGGTTCAAAGGATGAAGCCAAAATTATTCCTCCTTACAAATGGATTAAATTAATGAAATCTGAATTGGAAGCAGGTGCTTGGAAAGTAATCGGTGAAGCTCGTGAAGGTGGAAATGTGGGACTTTTTCGTGCATCGGGTGAAGTTCGTCAGGGATTGGTAGAAGAAATTTTAACTGAAATTCCTGAAGATAAAATCATTTGGGAAGCTCCACAAAAAGATCAACAAGTTTGGTTCGTGAAATTGGTTGGAGCAAATGTAAACGTTGGAAATATTGCTCCCCATGAAGTTATCTCATTAGAAACTATACGCTTAGGATTACGTGGAGATACTTTTTCTCATTTCTTGGACAAGTAAGTTTTTAAATATTATAAGATGCTCAATGTTCAACCAGCACTTTTTAAGTGAAAAAATCTTGAAAATTATTGATTATAGATTGAGCATTTTATATGAATTCATATTTTAATATATTTGAAAAAAAATGGAAATTATTAATTTTGTCTTACAACTTCTTAAAGACCCATTAACCGCTCTCTCTCAGTTTATTACCGACCACGGAACATTAACTTACGGACTTCTATTCTTAATAATCTTCGTTGAAACGGGACTAATCGTAATGCCTTTGTTACCAGGAGATTCACTCCTTTTTGCGGTGGGTGTATTAGCTTCTGCTACTGGTAAAATAGAATTGACGGTTGTGATTCCATTGTTGATTGTAGCAGCTTTACTGGGTGATAATGTTAATTATTTTGTTGGTAAGTTTTTTAGTGATTTCATTAAATCGAAAGAGAAAATATTATTTTTAAAACGCAGTCACATTGAGCAGACAGAGGCGTTCTACGAAAAACATGGTGGTCAAGCTGTTATCATGGCTCGTTTTGTTCCTATTGTCAGAACGGTGGCTCCGTTTGTAGCAGGTGCTGGAAGTATGACTTATACAAAATATATTACTTTCTGTATTATTGGAGCAATTTTGTGGGTAACTGGCATTACTTCAATTGGTTATTTTTTAGGTAATAACGAGTGGGTAAAGCATAATTTTGAGAAAGTAGTTTTAGGAATTGTTGTCGTGTCGGTTTTACCGATGATTATTGGTATTTTGAAAGCTAAATTTGGTAATAAAAAGTAGAAATTCATAGATATTAATTATAAAAATAGCCGTGAAAATAATTTTCACGGCTATTTTTTGTAAAACGCTAAAACCTATTTTTGAACCACCTTTGCAAAACGGTGATAAAAAGGGGTTTTACTATTTTCATTTTTCGGCATATATTTACCCGTAATAATAGGTACATACATCACACGACGACGAGATTTTTCACCCATGTTTGGCGAAACCTCTACACGATGCCACAAACGACCATCATGTACGGTTAAATCTCCCGCTTCAATTTCAAAACCTACTTCACGTACATCACGCTTGTGATCAACAAATTGCTTTTTACCAAACAACAATTTGAAAACACTCTGATTTTGCGTACCTGGCAATACTTTCAATCCTCCATTAGTAGTTGGGCAAGTATCTAAGTGAATACCAACGTTCAACATTGGGAGAATTTTTTGACCCAAAAACAAATCACGTGGACTGTCTGTGTGCCATCCCATTTGTGTAAATTTGCTGTTTGGCGAATTTACATAATGATTGAAAACTAAACCATCCTTTTCTTCGTCGCTGATGCGTCCATCATAAGGCGCTAACAATTCAACTAAAATTTGTAGGCGTGGGTCTTTCAAAAACTCAGCAAGAATAGGACTATACTTGTTAGTAAAGCACATTCTTTGAATCATTTTGTTGCCATTTGAATCCTTCCCAAATTTTAGGGGAATTCCATTTATTTTTTCAATGCCTTCTTCTAACCACTTTTTTTCGATTTTACTTAATTCGTCAATAAAAGTTTTAATAGTGTCGGCGTTGATAAAATTTTTAAAATGAATTACTCCGTATTGACGGAAGTAATCTTTTTGCTCTTGGGTTAGAACCTCGCCAAATGGGAAGGTTTTATACTCGAACTTTACCATATTTTTACCCTTTATTTATGTGGTTTACAAGAACCTATTACGTGTAGTTCTCGCTACAAAAACCAAACCGTTTCCGCCAATTCAGTCTTGTAAAAAAATTGTACAAAAGAAAGTTTTTACATTTCTTAAACTTTTCGATAAACACAGTTGGGCAGAACTGAATTTATTTTTTATCAAAAGTAAAAACATTTTTTATGCTTTTAATAAAACATTGCAAATTAGTTGAATGTTATCAAATTGTAATTTTTTCGTTAGAAAATTATTAATTAATATATAAAAAATTATATAAAATTCAATTTTTTTACAATCTGCAATTCACACTTTCTTTTTTATTTTTGTTTGGGACACAAATTTAATCACTAAAATTTCAAAAGCTTATTTCATTATCATAAAATAATACTGTTCGTCATATTTGTACTTAAACAATTTTTGTCCCTAAATAAAAAACCGTCTGAAGAACTACATAAAAGCCAAGCATAATGCTCACAGTTAAAGTCCATTTAAGATTAACGATTCTTTGAGCAATTAGGTATGATAAATATGTAAAAATTAATGCTCCTAACACATCTACGGTATAATGAACGTGTTGGATTAATAATAAAAACGCCAAAATAAATGTGGCAATTCCAGCGATAATTTTTTCAATTGGTCGATGTACAAAAAGCCAAATCATAACCATTGTAGCAGTATGACCAGAGAAAAATAAATCTTTTGTAATAGGCTCTGTATTACCATAAATCAATAACTCAGCAAAAGTATCGTGAAGAATTACTAAGTTTACGGGAGGATTTAATGGGAATAAATAAATGGTCGTCATACGGAATACCGTTTCGATAACAAAAGTTAGGGAAAATAGTAAAAATAAATCAGGATATTTCAAAATCCGCAGAATCATATAAATTAATAATCCATAGATAATTGTAAAAATAGCGGTTGAAACGTCTATGGAAGGGATATTATTTAATACAAAATCGTTAACACCAACAGATTGTCGTTTTTGAATATTTTTAAAATACGCAGGAAATTGCAATGCACCCAATACAAAGATTGCCACGGTTATGAATAATTTTATAGCATAACCTAAAGTATAGAAAGCATCTCTCCAGCGTTCAAATAAGGGTAAAGTGTAACTTTTTAACATCTTTTGTGGTTTTATATTCGTATATGTTATTGTCGATTAAAAAAAACACAAAATTACATCTTTTTTAAATTTTATTAACAATGAAGACTAAAATAAATTCGCTGATTCTTGGAATAGTTACATTATTCGCAAGTATGTCATGCGGTCAAAAGACTGAAAACCAGAAAATTAGCAAAAAAATGAACGAAGAAAAAGTCAACATGGCAAATATGGAAACTGTCACCTTTGGAGCGGGGTGCTTCTGGTGTGTTGAAGCCGTTTTTCAACAAATAGAAGGTGTTATGAAAGTAGAATCAGGATATTCCAACGGAAATGGCTCTGTAAAAAATCCTTCTTACAGAGAAGTGTGTACAGGTAATACGGGTAATGCAGAGGTAGTGCAAGTAACTTTTGACCCTAAAAAAGTATCTTTTGATACAATTTTAGAAATATTTTGGAAAACCCATGATCCAACAACTTTAAATCGTCAAGGAGCAGATGAAGGAACACAATATCGTTCGGCAGTTTTTTACACCAATGAAGCCCAAAAAACGGCAGCAGAAACTTGGAAGAAAAAATTGAATGACGAACACGTTTTTGCAGACCCAATTGTAACGGAAATTACTGCTCTTTCAAGTTATTCAAAAGCAGAAGATTATCACCAAGATTATTATGCTTTGAACGGTCATAATCCTTATTGTCAGGTAGTTATAAAGCCTAAAATGGATAAATTAAGTAAAACGTTTAAGGATAAATTGAAAAAGGACATTTAGGTTCGTAATGTGTACAGCCTTGTTTGTAGTCATGGGTTTTACTTCGGCTACATACAAGGCTGTTACTGCTATAAACCAGTATCCTTTTTTTTACCACAACATATTATTAAATTTGTAAATAAATACGTTATTTTAATGTGTGCCTGTTTACATTTACAAAATTTTAAATAACCATTGATAGACCCATTACAAACCTTCTTCAAATGAAAAAGATATTTTTTAGTCTAATTGCTTTTCTAATGCTGGCTTCGGGCGTGAATGCTCAAAAAGTTACCCCTTCTAAATGGTCTTGGGCATTATCAAAACCAAATCCTGCCGTTGGGGAAACCGTTGACATCATTTTTACGATAAAAAATGATAAAACTTGGCATCATTTTGCTACCGATTTTGATGAAGGTGGACCAATAATCACCACCGTAAAATTCAAACCAAATGATTCTTATGAATTAGTTGGAAAGTTAAAATCAATTAATCCAATCAAGAAAAAGGATGAAATTTTTGAAGTAAACGTAGCTTATTTTGAGGGAAAGGGAGAAATTAGACAATCGGTAAAAATATTGAAAGACGTTGTTCTTATTGAGGGTTCGCATGATGGACAAGCCTGTTCTGATGCTACTGGACAATGTGTACCGATAAAAGGTGCTTTCAAACTTGAAGCAAAAGCTGGTGCAAATCAGGACGCTTTATTAAAAAAAAAAGCAATGACGAAGACGAAAGTCAAATAAAAGATAAAGTTGTTAATGATAAATTGGTTGCTCAGAACACTGAAACGCAAAGTGAGACAGCTAATAAATCAGTCTCAAATATCGAAATAAACGGAACAAAAACAGCGGACAGTGTTGTTAATACCGTTTCTACTCCTGTTACAGGTGCTGATTCCTCCCAAACTTCTACTTCTACGATAGATTCTACGGAAAAACCCGAAGAAGAAAAATCAATGTTAAGTTTCTTTTTGATTGCTTTGAGCATTGGTTTAGCTACTTGCCTTACCCCTTGTGTGTATCCATTAATTCCAATGACAGTTAGTTTCTTCATCAAACAAAAAAATGGTGTTGGTAAAGCCTTTATTTATGGTGCATCTATCATTGGTATTTATGTATTGTTTGGCACAGTTATCGCTGCTACTTTGGGACAAGCTGCACCGAATTTTATCAGTACTCACTGGATTCCTAATCTTCTCTTTTTTACAATTTTTATCATTTTTGGCTTGTCATTTTTAGGATTATTTGAAATACAACTACCTTCAAAATTTGTTAATAATGTGGATGCTCAGTCGGACAGAGGGGGTTTTATTGGCATTTTCTTCATGGCATTTACTTTGGCTTTAGTCTCTTTCTCTTGTACGGGTCCATTCGTGGGTACGCTTTTAGGATTGGGTGCTTCGGGTAAATTTATCAAACCAATCATTGGAATGTTGGGCTTTGGTTTAGGACTTGCTTCGCCGTTTGTATTGTTAGCTTTATCACCTGAATTACTCAAAAAAATCCCTAAATCTGGGGGTTGGATGAATACCATCAAAGTATTTTTTGGCTTTTTGGAATTAGCTTTAGCACTTAAATTTTTCAGTACCGTTGACCAAACGTACCATTGGAGAATTTTGGATAGAGAGATTTTCTTAGCTATATGGATTGCGGTATTTACGCTGATGGGCTTCCATCTATTGGGTAAATTCCAAATGCCACACGACGATAAAGTAGAGAAATTAGGTGTACCAAGATTGATGGTTGCCTTAGCGGTTTTCTCTTTTGTGGTATATCTTTTTCCAGGTTTATTTGGTGCTCCATTGAAAGCTATGTCTGGACTTTTGCCGCCCACTGAAACGCAAGATTTTGTGTTATCGGCATCATCAGGACAAGCATCTGAAAGTCAGAATCCTGATTTTCCAAAAACTGTTAAGTATAATTCATTTCTGAAATTACCACACGGCATTCAAGGATTTTTTGATTATAACGAAGCCGTAAAATATGCTAAGAAAGTAAATAAACCACTTTTTATTGATTTCACGGGACATGGTTGTGTGAATTGCAGAAAGATGGAAGCCAGCGTTTGGATTGACCCAGAAGTACTGAAACGTTTGAAAAATGATTACGTTGTTGTCGCTTTGTATGTAGATGACAAAACGGAATTGCCTAAAAATGAGTGGTTTATCTCAAAAGATGATGGTTTAGAGAAAACAACTTTAGGTGACCAAAACCTTGATTTTGAAATTACGAAATTCAATGCGAATGCACAGCCCTATTATTGCTTGGTAAATCCGAATGGTGAGCCAAAACCAATGCTTACTCCCCGAGCTTTTGACCAAGATATTAAGGCATTTACGAACTTTTTGGATGCAGGGAAAGCTAAATTTTTGGGGAAGTAGGATTTATTTTAAAAGATTCGTTATTTAGAATCATAAAACGTAATATTTATGAAATTTCATACGCAACAAATTCAAACAGAACAAGGTTTACTGGTTGGATTGCCCCTACCTGAATGGCAAAAACTTTTGAAAAAATTTAGGTATATGGAGCAAAAATTAGATGCTGAAAAAACGTTAAGGACTTCTTTGAAGGAAATAAAAGATATTCGAGAAGGTAAATTAAAGCCTTTAACTTTAAAAGAATTTTTTGATGAGTTATAGTATTATGCCAACTCGGATTTTTCTCAAAAAATCGAAAAAATTCTTGAAAAAATGCTAATATTTATGATAAATCTGAGCGAGATTCAATTAGTGATAAAGAAATAGGTAATTTAATTGATAATTTGAAAGAAGAATTTGATTTGTAAATTAATACGATTAAATAATCATAAAAAACCAAGTCTTTTGAAGGCTTGGTTTTTTGCTAATGCCGATATCCTTTCCAAGTACCGCCGTAACGATAATCAGGTAAATTTTTTGATTGATTACAGCAAGATTCACAGACAAAAATCCAAATTTTACCTTTTTTGATTTGGATTCTAAAAAGGGTAGTTCCTTCGATTTTACAAAGTTCACAAATTTTGGTTTTCATAAATTACTTTATTTTTTCTCAATAAATAACTCATTGTAAGTCGTAATTGAATCTAATTTTCTAGAGAACTTTACATCTAAAACCTCACCAATAATAATTTCGGCGGTGGTATAAATCAAGTTACCATCCATAAGATGTCCACCGATGGTTTTTCCTGTTCCATCTGAAATGGAAGCGTGAAGATGCACGCCCGAATCCGCCCCAAACGTACCAACGAGCGATACAATTTCAAATTTTTCTTCCCAAGTTGTAGCCTCGGGCTGATTAGTGAGTCGGATATTGGCTTTTTTCAAACTCCCAACGCAGGTGATAATGTATCCTGCTTGAATATTGTTCGCCTTCGCAAAAGATACAATTTCTTGTTTCAAATCCTGATTAGGACTTAAACGTAAAGCATAAACGTGATTATTAACCATAATTTTAGGGGAAATACAAGAAGTTAATAAACTGATAATTAATAAATTGTAAAATATTTTCATGGTTTTTAGGGATATTATTTTGAGATATTTTTAAAAAAATACCTATTTGTAGAGGATTTTTTATTCTTAGAAATAATACTTTAGATAAAATTATTACGGTATTTCTATTACTCAAATTTAATATTTTTAAAATACGGTTAAGGTTAAAAATACATAGTACTGCTTCTAAATTAGTAACGAAAATCGTTACTAACAATAAATTTATCAATAATAAAGCGTAAATCATCTGATTTACAGATACTTCCACTTTTTGTATTTACCCAAGTTTTTAAAAAGATATTCCCCTTTATGTTTGTATTTAACCAAGATTGCGTAATTTTGCACCCCTAACGGAGTTACCCTAATGACTCGCACGATTTTCGAAATAATGTAGTAGGCAGTAATTTTGCCATTACCTTCTTGAAATTCAATCGTTTAAATAAAAAAGATAAACAACAAATAATTAACATATTAACAATGGCACGTGATTTAAAGTACACAAGAAACATTGGTATTGCTGCCCACATTGATGCGGGAAAAACAACTACTACTGAACGTATTCTTTATTATGCTGGTGTAAGCCACAAAATTGGTGAAGTTCATGATGGAGCTGCAACAATGGACTGGATGGAGCAAGAGCAAGAAAGAGGAATTACCATTACTTCGGCTGCAACAACCGTAGATTGGAATTATAGGGATAATGATTACCACGTAAATATTATTGATACACCTGGTCACGTGGATTTTACGGTGGAAGTAAACCGTTCATTGCGTGTATTGGATGGTCTTGTGTTTTTATTTAGTGCGGTTGATGGTGTTGAGCCTCAATCAGAAACTAACTGGCGTTTAGCTAATAATTATAACGTTGCTCGTTTGGGCTTCGTGAATAAAATGGACCGTTCAGGTGCTGACTTCTTAAACGTGTGTAAGCAAGTGAAAGAAATGTTAGGTTCTTATGCGGTGCCTTTGCAATTGCCAATCGGTGCGGAAGATAAGTTTGAGGGTGTAGTTGATTTGGTAAACTTCCGTGGTATTAAGTGGAATGAGCATGACAAAGGAATGACTTTTGAGGTTGTGCCGATTCCTGATGATATGTTAGAAGAAGCGACTGAATACCGTGAGAAATTATTGGAAGCAGTAGCTGAATTTGACGATTCTTTGATGGAAAAATTCTTTGAAGATCCAGCGTCTATTTCAGAAGATGAAATTTTGGCAGCTCTTCGTGAAGCAACTGTTTCAATGAAAATTGTTCCAATGCTTTGTGGTTCTTCTTTCAAAAACAAAGGAGTTCAAACGATGTTGGATTATGTGATGGCTTTGTTGCCTTCACCAATGGACAAAGAATCTATCATTGGAACTGATCCACGTACAGAAAAGGAAATTATTCGCCATCCTTCTGTTGAAGAGCCATTTGCTGGTTTAGCCTTCAAAATTGCAACTGATCCTTATGTTGGTCGTTTGTGTTTTGTTCGTGCTTACTCTGGTGTTTTGGAAGCAGGTTCGTATGTTTTGAATAACCGTTCTGGAAATAAAGAGCGTATTTCACGTATCTTCCAAATGCACGCAAACAAGCAGAATTCAATCCCAAGGTTAGAAGCTGGTGATATTGCGGCAGGTGTAGGTTTCAAGGACATCAAAACGGGTGATACTTTATCGGCAGAGAAATTTCCAATCGTATTGGAGTCAATGGTATTCCCTGAACCAGTTATTGGTTATGCAATTGAGCCTAAGAAATCATCTGATCAAGATAACTTCTCGAAAGCAATTGGTAAATTGATTGAAGAAGATCCTACCTTGAAAGTTGAGTCTAACGAAGAAACAGGACAAACTATCATTAAGGGAATGGGAGAACTTCACCTTGAAATTATCATTGACCGTATGCGTCGTGAATTCAACGTAGAAGTAAACCAAGGAGCGCCACAAGTAGCTTACAAAGAATCGTTAACGAAAACGACTGAACACCGTGAAGTTTACAAGAAACAATCGGGTGGTAAAGGTAAATTTGCCGATATCGTATTCGAAATGGGACCTCGTACAGATGGTTTAGAAGGTTTAGAATTCGTTAATAATATTGTGGGTGGAGTTATTCCAAAAGAATTTATTCCATCAATCCAAAAAGGATTCGATGGTGCCATGAAAAATGGTGCATTGGCAGGTTATCCAATGGATTCAATGAGAGTAAGAATTTTCCACGGTTCTTTCCATGATGTCGATTCAGATGCGTTATCATTTGAGATGGCAGCGAAATTGGGTTATAAAGGAGCAGCGAAAGCAGCAGGTGCAAAATTGATGGAGCCAATCATGGCAGTTGAAGTTATTACGCCTGACGAATATACGGGACCAATCACAGGTGATATGAACCGTCGTAGAGGTATGATGAAAGGTATGGATACAAAACAAGGCGCACAGGTATTGAAAGCTGATATTCCATTATCTGAATTGTTCGGTTATATTACTGATTTACGTACAATGTCTTCTGGACGTGCAACGGCAAACTTAACATTCTCTCATTACGAATTCGTTCCGCAAAGTTTAGCTGACGAAATCGTTAAGAAAGCGAAAGGATTATAAGATTTTGATG
>JACMRQ010000015.1 GCA_014376355.1 Arcicella sp.
ATCATGCGAGCATAAAGCTGATTGCATGAAAATGGTACAACTGATTGTAGACGGTCAGGCAAGTGATGAACAAATTAATCAATTCAAATTGAACATGGATAAATGTTTGCCCTGTGAAAAAGGATATGAATTGGAAAAATGTATTAAGGAAACTATGAAATTGAGGTTAGAAAAAAAATCTATTCCTTTAAATTTGATTGACTGTATTAAGCACAAAATCAATATGTTATAAAATTCTATTTTAGAATTACTTTAAGTTATTAAGTTGATCGTTTTACACGGTTTAACTTAGTAACTTTTTATTTTTGTAGTAAATCAACATCAATCACTCTTGGAAAACGGTAAACTCATCATCTTCTCTGCTCCATCTGGTTCGGGCAAGACCACTATTGTCAAACATCTTTTGGCGAATAACGACAATTTAGGCTTTTCAATTTCTGCTTGTACCCGTGATAAGCGGGGAAGGAACGAAGAAAATGGAAAGGACTATCACTTTATGACTCCTGATGAATTTAAGCAAAAAATCGTTCATGACGAATTTGTGGAATGGGAAGAAGTTTATCCAGGAGCCTATTACGGTACTTTAAAATCTGAAATCGAACGTCTTTGGGCATCGGGAAAACACGTAATTTTTGATGTGGATGTACGTGGAGGCGTGAAATTGAAGGAATATTATAAAGAAAGAGCTTTGTCTATCTTTGTGAAAGTGCCAAGCGTTGAAGAATTAGAAAAACGCCTTCGGGAGCGTGGAACTGATTCAGAGGACTCGATCTCGAAACGAGTTTTCAAAATGAAATTTGAAATGGCTTTTCAAGACCAATTCGATGTTATTTTAGTAAATGATGATTTGACAACGGCATTTAGAAAATCACAGAAATTATTTGATGAATTTGTGAAATGAAAATTGGTTTATTCTTCGGGTCTTTCAACCCAATCCATATTGGGCATTTGATTGTGGCAAATGTCATGGCAACTACTACCGACTTAGAACAAGTTTGGTTTGTGGTTTCACCTCAAAATCCATTCAAGAAAAACAATTCTCTTTTGCACGAATTTGACCGTTTGGCAATGGTTGAAAAATCCATTGCTGATAACGCTAAATTCAAAGTAACAGATATTGAATTTTCGATGCCAAAGCCGTCTTTCACAATTGATACGCTCATACGAATACAAGAAAAACATCCTCAACATGAATTCAAACTCATTATTGGTGGTGATAATTTAGCTCAATTTCCAAACTGGAAAAACCACGATAAAATTTTGGAATACTTTGGATTATACGTTTATCCAAGACCTAATTCTGTGAAAAGTGACTTAGAAAATCATCCAAATGTGAAATTAGTAAATGCCCCATCTTTAGATATTTCAGCGACTTTCATTCGAGAATGTTTAAAAAACAGAAAACCCATTAAATATATGGTGCCAGAGATAGTTGAGGAATATATCTTGTGGAAGAAATTTTATTTGTAAAGATATGAAAATTAGCATTTTAGGTTGTGGTTGGCTTGGCTTACCACTTGGAAAATATTTGGCAGAAAATGGTCATTCCGTTAAAGGCTCTACTACTTCTGAACATAAAATAAGCCTGCTTTCAGAAATTGGCATTGAGCCTTTTTTGTTAAGATTTTCTCCTCAACTTGAAAATAATAATATTCTTGATTTTCTGAATTCCGAAGTTCTAATCATCTGCATTCCTCCACGAGCTGGCAAGTACGGCGAAGATTTTCACGTTCAGCAAATTGAATCTTTAATAGAACATTTGCCCTTATCTACCGTAAAATCTATTATTTACACTTCTTCGACTTCGGTTTATCCAGACCTCAATCGTGAAATGACAGAAAAAGATAAAGTTATTGAAAATCATGCGTTAATTAAGGTTGAAAATTTATTGAAAAGTCTTCCTCAAAACGTCACGATTCTCCGTTGTGGGGGATTGATGGGCGGTGAAAGAATACCAGCAAAATACTTTGCAGGAAAGACGGTTAATACTGGAAAAATACCTGTGAATTATGTTCATCAAGAAGATGTGATTCAGATAATTTCAATGATTTTAGAGAAAGGATTTTGGAATGAAACTTTCAACGTAGTTTGTCCCATACATCCAATACGTGAAGAAATTTACCTTAAAAATTGCAAAGAATTAGGTTTTTTAATGCCCATTTTTGAAGAAGCTACCCAAGAAATACCGTTTAAAATAGTTAGTCCACAAAAGTTGATTTCACAGACTGGATATAACTTTATTTATGCTAATCCTTTAGATTTTAGGTATTTGTAAAATGGTTAAACTTATATCAATCTGCTCTTGTTTTTAAACAAAATACACAATCCATGCTCCGAAAAATTATTCGTTTAATTCCTCTTTTTTTAGTGGTTGGTCTTGCCATTTATACTTGGGAGAAATTTAAAGATTTCAAAAATCCTTTTAGTAGCGGAGAAGTAGAGGTTACGCACAATGTTTTATTACAACAAATTTCATCGATGGGGAAGTTGGAATTGGTAAAATATAATTTTAGAGATGTGGTAGAGAGCAGGATTAAAAAGGATTTACTACCCGATGCAAAAGTGCTTTTAATTGTCTCGGGAGAAGCAATTGGGTGCATAGATTTAACGAAAATTAGGTTAGGCGATATTACCGAAAAAGATAGTATTTTAGTGGTTCACTTACCTGATCCTGAGATATGTAGTTATAAGATAGACCATTCTAAGTCAAAGGTTTATAATACTGAATATGCCTTTCTGGATGAAGCAAAATTAGTTGATAATGCCTTTCAAAAAGCTGAAAGTCAAATTGCAAAAAATGCCGAAGATATGGGTATTTTGGAACAAACAAAAAAATCTGCTGAACAAATCTTAAAGCCATTTATTGAAAATGTATCAAAGAAAAAAGTCGTGTTCTTATACGCTTTGAAAGATGAGAAGAGAGAACTACGGTGAAAATACCCATTAAGAATTGTTAGTTCCTAACAGGCATTTTTGATACATGTTAATTTACCACAACAACTTTTCCCATTACCTTCCGATTAAGCATTTCGTATAAGGCATCCGATGCTTGTTCAAGCGAGTATTTTGCGTGTATGTGAGGCTTTAATTTTCCTTGCGCAATAAAATCTAATAATTCCTTAAAATTCTGAAAACTCTCTTTTGGTTCGTTTGCCGCAAATGCTCCCCAGAATACGCCTACGATAGATGCACCCTTTAATAATGGTAGATTCAAAGGCAAACTTGGAATTTCACCAGCGGCAAATCCAATCACTAAATAGCGACCTTTCCAAGCAATTGAACGAAATGCAGGTTCGGAATATTGACCACCAACTGGGTCATAAACTACATCTACGCCTTTTCCGCCTGTAATTTCCTTAATGCGGTCTTTTAAATTTTCGGTTGAATAATTAATGGTTTCGTCAGCCCCATATTTTTTGGAAAGCTCCAATTTCTCATCCGTTGAAGCCGCCGCAATCACTTTTGCACCCATAATTTTGCCTAATTCAACTGCCGCCAAACCAACGCCTCCCGCTGCACCCAACACCAAAAGTGTTTCGCCAACTTTTAATTCTGCCCGATTTTTTAAAGCATGGTAGGATGTTCCATACGTGTACATTACAGACGATGCCGTTATAAAATCCAGACCCTCGGGCATCAATAAAGTCGTTTTTGCATCGGCTTCGACTTCTTCAGCAAAACCGCCAAAACCTGTCAACGAAAATACTTTATCCCCTACTTTCAAGTGCGTTACGCCTTCGCCAATTTCCTTGATGATTCCTGACACTTCTCCTCCAGGCGAGAAAGGCATTGGTGGTTTTATTTGGTATTTTCCTTGAATAATCAACGTATCAGGAAAATTTACGCCACAGGCTTTTACACTGATAACGACCTTTCCTCTAGAGGCAGAAGGGGAGGCAACTTCCTCAACGACAAGGGTTTCGGGAGGTCCATAAGTTTTGCAAAGTACAGCTTTCATATAATTAATGATAAATAATTAATAATGAATAATTAAAAATTACAACTTAGGATACCAAATAAAAAGGTTCTGAGAAGTATTATTTTCACAGAACCTTTTTTTGAATTAATAGATTTTAATTATCCTCTACTTTCTGTTAATAATTGCTTTTTTATTTTACTTCCTCTGTCTTTTCAACTTCTGTCTCGATAGTTTTCTCAAAAACTTCGGGCATATTGGCAGAAAGAATATTAAACCAATTAATCATCTTTTTCACATCAGATGAATAAACTTTCTCACGGTCGAAATCAGGGGCTACTGAATCCAAGAAATCAAAAAAGTCGGCATCAGTAGAATTTTTTACATCCATTTCTACTTTATCGCCATGTTTCTCTTTAATTGCCATGAAAATATCTCCCAATGGAATGGCATTGTCTTGATGATTAGCCATATATACCGAAATATCCTTTAAAACAGATACACGAGCATTTGCACCTACAACTGAACGAGCTTTTTTGCCGTCTAAACTTTCCACAATTACACCTGTGCGAGTAGGTTTTAAAATTCTATACAAACCACTTTGCCCTGAGATATTTGCTACTTCTTTTAATAATTCCATTTGTTTTTATTATTCGTTAGTCGTAAGTTTTAAGGTAATTTCATCTTAATTATCACGCCAAGTTAATTATTTTATGATTATTTCTACAAAAATACTGGTTAAATCTTTACAAAGAAACTATTGATATTTATCCTTGAATATTTTACAGACTCCCCATTTCATCCATTTAATTTTAAAACTCCTTATTCAAATCTGAAATGGTGTGTAAAATCTCCTCACGACCGCTCCCATTAACGGAAGAGGTAACAAAAAATTGTGGCATTTCTTCCCACGTTTCCAATATCTTTTGTTGGTATAATTCAACGTTTTTATCAACGGCAGTTTTCGATAGTTTATCAGCTTTTGTAAAAACGATACAAAAAGGAATTCCTCTTTCTCCCAAAGTATTAATAAATTCAATATCCAGTTTTTGAGGTTCATGGCGGACATCGACTAAAACAAAAGTATAAAGCAAATTTTCCCTATTTTCGAGGTATTCATGAATCATTGTTTCAAACTTTTCACGGTCGGTTTTACTAACTTTTGCATAACCGTAGCCTGGTAAATCAACGAGATACCATTTTTTGTCAATCTCAAAATGGTTAATTAGTTGGGTTTTTCCTGGCGTTTGCGAAGTTTTAGCTAAGTTCTTTTTTTGAACAATTGCATTTATTAATGAAGATTTCCCCACATTCGACCGCCCAATAAACGCATATTCGGGTTTATCAGGTTTTGGGCATTTCAGATAATCTGTATTACTCTGAACAAAAATGGCTTCTGTAATTTTCATGTATATTTTAAAAAATTTAATGTCGAAATTTGATTAAGAGAATCAATAAAAGTGAATAAAGTTAGGTAAAAGTCGCAAAATTATTAACAAATGATAATCTTTAAAAATGTATTGAAAAAATATACCAAAAATCTTTTTTCAATAAAAAATTTGATATGTTTGTGAAACATCTGCAAATTTACGCAACATTTATCACTTCCTTCTCTCTACACGCTGCAATAGAGTATTCCTACATAAGTTCCCGTCATAAAATGGGGCTTTAAAATATTAATTTTTATATTTCAATGTTGCTTTATGTTGTTTTATTCGTCTTGAAACAAGGTGAATATTGCTATTCTTGTAGGTATATCGTTTTGAATTTTGTTAAAAACCCCTTTATATTTGTCCATTAAATTAAACCCTAATTAACACCTTATTTACTTTTCTAACAACAATAATGAAGAAACTTAACTTTTCGCTGCTTTCAGCAGTCACACTTAGTTTGGTCAGTACTATGGCAATCGCCCAAAATGACTTACCGCTTAACGCCGTCACTGGCAAATGTTATGCGAAATGTTTGAAGCCTGCCCAGTTTACGACAAAAACTGAGCAATACATAACTAAAGAAGCTGGAAAGATCCTTGCAATTGTTCCTGCAGCAATGGGTATAGAAACCCAATCAATCCTTGTGAAAGAGGCTGCTAAGCGTTTGGAAATAATTCCTGCGACTTATAAGACCGTTTCAGAGCAAGTATTGGTAAAAGAAGCTGGTAAAATAGTAACAGTTGTTCCTGCAGTTTACAAAACAGAAACAGAAAGTTATTTAGTGAAAGAGGCTTCTAAGCGTTTGGAAGCAGTTCCTGCTATTTACAAAACTGTTACAGAAAATATTTTTATGGGTAGTTGCCCAACAGGTTCTTTCTTGGCAGGTTCTTGGGATAATACACGTAAAGCATTTGTTGGAATCGATGGGTCATTGGTTTTGGGAAGTCCTTGTAAGAAACAAGAAGTTGTTCCAGCAGTGTTGAAGTCAGAAACTGAGCAGTATGTTTCTAAGCCAGCATCAAAAACTTATATAGTTATTCCTGCGGTTTATAAAACTGAAACTGAACAATATATGGTGAAGCCATCATACTCAAGAGTGGAGACTATTGCTGCTGAATACAAAACTGCATCAGAACAAGTTTTAATAAAAGAAGTGTCAAAAGTATTGACAGTGATTCCAGGGACTTTCAAGAAAATGTCAGAACAACGTTTGGTAAAAGATGCTTCAACTGTTTTGGCGGCTCAACAATTCGGTTACAAGCCAATGTCTGAACAAGTTTTAGTGAAAGAAGCTTCTAAGCGTTTAGAAGTTGTTCCTGCAATTTACAAAACGGTAACTGAGCAAATATTGTTGAAAGAAGGATCAACTGCTTTAGCAACAACGCCTCCAGTGTATGAGACTGTAACGGAAAAAATCAAAATTCGTGATGAATACACTAAATATGAAAGAGGGAAGGCTGATCCTGGTTGTTTGTCTGCCAATCCAGATGATTGTCGTATTCTTTGTTTGGTAACGGTTCCTGCTGAGTACAAAACAATCACTAAACAAGTATTGAAAGTTCAAGCTGGAACAAAAGAAGTAATAACTCCTGCTCAGTATCAAACAATTACGAAACAAATTGTCGCTACTCCAGCATCAACTCGTGAAATCATAATTCCTGCTGAATATATAATTTTTACGAAGCAAATTGTAGTTGTTCCTACTACTGGAAATGAGTCAAATGCTATGTTTGCAACTTCAACTGCGATTGCTGCTCAATATGAGACTATCATTCGTGAAGTTGTTGATCAACCTGCTCATGTAACTGAAAAAGAAATTCCTGCTGAATATAAGACTATTACAAGAACTATTTTAGTAAAAGTTGCTTCTTCTCGTGAGACTGCTATTCCTGCTGAATACGCCACAATTACTAAACAAGTGTTAGTGAAAGATGCAGAAGCGAAAGAGCAACAAATTGCTGCTCAATATGCAACTCGTATCAAGCAAGTAGTTGTTTCTCCAGCAACAGTTCGTTTATTGGATGTTTCAACGCCTTGTACAACTCTTGGTGATGGTAGTGTTGTTGGAAGCGGATCAAGTAAATTAGCTGGAGTTCGTCCATGTTACCAAACAATCATTAAGCAAATTGTGGCAACTGCTGCTACGACTCGTGAAATCGTAGTGCCTGCTCAGTATGCAATTCGTACTAAGCAAGTGCTGGTTTTTGCTGCTTCAACAAAAGTAATTGAAACGCCTGCACAATACGCAGCTCGTACTCGTCAAATTGTGGGTAGTGTTGCTGCAACTCGTGAAATTGAAATTCCTGCGGAATTCAAAACTATTACTAAAACAGTGGTTAAATCTGCGGCAAAAACTACTGAAACTACAATTCCTGCTGAATATGGTTCGTACACTATTACTGCTCAAACATCGGGTAATTCTTATGCTGAGTGGCAAGAAATTCTTTGTGACCAAAACTTAACTACTGCGATGATTATCCAAATTCAAAAAGCATTGAAAGCAAAAGGATATGACCCAGGTCCAATTGATGACATTATTGGGACAAGAACTAAGATGGCTATCTTACAATTCCAAAAAGATAAAAACTTGTCAACTGGTAATTATAGAAGTATTGAAACTTTGAAATCATTGGGTGTAATAAACTAAGATTTTGATTCTGTATAATATAAACAAGAAGTCTTGGGATTAATTTTCTCAAGGCTTTTTGTTTATATAATTGATAGTCAATACACTAAGTACCTACAAAAAAATTATTGGAGAGTTATGGCTTAATTATTGTAAGTTACGATAATAAACTATCTCATCAAATTAACACAATATGATAAAAGATTTTTTGATAATAGCCCTTTTGTTAATTTCTGTAGAGATACAAGCACAAGATATACTTTCAGCTTCATTTTTTACAGGTAGTTATCAAGATTTATTACAGGAAGCTAAACGGCTGAAGAAACCAATTATTTTAGATTTCTCTGCCTCTTGGTGTGGACCTTGTAAGAAGATGGAACGAGAAACCTATTCAGATGAATTAATTGCCTCAGTAATAAGTTTGAAATATTTTGCGTATAAAATTGACGTTGATAATGGAGAAGGCTTAAAAATGTCGGAAAAATATGAAGTATTTCAATTACCAACAACCTTATTTTTGGATTATAATGGAAAAGTTTTAGGACGATTAAAGGGATTTTATTCTCCTGAATATTTTATTAAAATGTTAGAAATGAATCAAAATAAGCAAGGAAGTGTATTTGGAAAAAAAGAAAATTTTGATAGGCTAATAATGAGTTTATAATTCTCTATACAAAGTATAGAGAATTATAAACTTGATAGAAAATTTAAGTAAAAAAGCCCTTTAGCTATAGTTTAAAGGTTTTTTTTTTATTTTAATACTTTTATTTATCTTTTAATATGTTTCAATAAAAATCAAATTTAATAATTTCTTAACATTGGAGAAACACAAGAACCCTACCTTTGTGGCTAAATACCAATATGAACAATCTCCAATCTTGAAAATGTAACAATTTGAAAATGACCAAGTGTATAACTAAGGCTGCTCATTTTCAAATTATTTAATATTTATCATTTTCCAATTTTCAAACCAAAACCACAATGTTCGGACTCGAAACATCTTTATTTATCCTTCTCTTTTTATGTTTATTTTTAGCCTGTGCCTTTGAATTCGTGAATGGATTTCATGATACCGCCAATGCTGTTGCCACTGTTATTTATACCAATTCTTTGAAACCTACACAAGCCGTAGTGTGGTCTGGGTTTATTAATTTCTTAGGTTTGTTGACAGGTGGTGTAGGTTTAACGATGTCAATTATTGGACTATTGCCCACGGAGTTACTGATTGATCCTAATATTTACCATGCGATGGCTTTGGCACTTTCCATGTTGCTTTCAGCCATTATTTGGAATTTGGCAACTTGGTATTTTGGTATTCCTGCTTCATCTTCACATACCTTGATTGGTTCAATCATTGGCGTTGGTGTTGGTTATGCCCTTTTACCAGAAAATAACAAAGGAATATCTACCGTGAATTGGGATAAGGCAGTCGAAATTGGTCAGGCTTTATTGATTTCACCACTTTTTGGTTTTGCCGTTGCCATTGTTTTAATGTATATCTTGAAAAAATCAATCAGTAATAAAGATATTTTTAAAGAACCTAAGAAAGATACACCTCCTCCAATGTGGGTTCGTGCTATTTTAATTACGACCTGTACATTAGTAAGTTTTTTTCACGGACGTAATGATGGACAGAAAGGAATTGGTTTAGTAATGTTGGTACTTATTGCATTTCTTCCCCATTATTTTGCTATTAATACTGACGTTGATCCATTCAAATTGCAGAGTGAAGTAGCCATCGTTCAGACAATTATTACTAAGATTGATACGAATAAATTGTCTGTTACTGAAAAAGAAAGTTATGCCAAAATCATGAAAGGAGTAAGGGGCTTAAATGTGATTTTTGCTAATAAAACTTTGAACGCTCAAAATTTAACTGTTGAAGAGAAATTAGAAATTCGGAAAGATGTTCTGAATATCAATAAACACACCAAGAAATTGATGGAAAGTGATGCAGTTACTTTGAGTGCTGATGATAAAAAAGATTTAAAAACTGCAACAGCAGGAAAGAAACCTAATTTCTTTACTTTTGGAAATTCTACTAGTGGTTTGTCTTCTTTAACAGATTTTGCTCCGAATTGGGTAATGTGGATGATTGCCTTATCATTAGGTTTAGGAACGATGATTGGTTGGAAACGCATTGTGGTAACGGTAGGAGAGAAGATTGGAAAGCAACATCTTACGTATGCACAAGGAGCTTCTGCTGAGTTAGTTGCTGCTATTACAATTGGTTTAGCTACGGCTTATAAATTACCAGTTTCAACAACTCACGTTTTATCTTCGGGTATTGCGGGTTCGATGGTTGCCTCAAAGGGAATCAAAAATTTACAGGGTGGAACAATTAAGAATATTGCCTTGGCTTGGGTTTTGACTTTGCCCGTGACTATTTTATTATCAGCTACTTTATTTTATATTTTACGTACCCTTCTTGGGTAAAACTGCCTCGCTAACTCCCAACGGGAATTAAACTGTTCTCCTTTGGGGGTTAGCGAGTTTATTAATTAGCTTACGAGTACCAACTACCAATATAGAAAATCAATTATTTAATGAAAACTTTCAAGGGACTTTTATGTCTAATGGCTACTTGTGCTATTAGCCTATCCACATTTTGCCAAAATCCAATCTCAGAGCCTAAACAAGAAGTGAAAAAAGAGGCTCATCTACCCAAAAAATGGTACGATAAAATCTCATTAAGAGGGTATGTACAAATACGCTACAATCGGCTTTTAGAAACCAACTCCCAACTAAAATGCGAGCAATGTGATAGATCTTGGGGCGAAAATGGTGGTTTTTTTATCCGTCGTGGGCGTTTAGTCTTTTCAGGTGATATTTCAGACCGTTTGTATATTTATATTCAACCTGATTTTGCTTCAAGCGTCAGTAATTCATTTCAACATAGTTTTCAGCTTCGTGATGCTTATTTTGATTTAGCACTTGATGCAAAAAAAGAATACCGTTTGCGTTTTGGACAAAGTAAAGTTCCTTACGGTTTCGAGAATATGCAATCGTCTCAGAATCGTTTGGCTCTCGACCGTGCCGATGGAACAAATAGCCCAGTTGCAAATGAGCGTGATTTAGGAGTATTTTTCTTTTATGCTCCTGCCGAAATCCGTGAACGCTTCAAATATTTAGTAAGTTCAGGTTTGAAAGGAAGTGGCGATTATGGCGTTTTTGCCTTCGGTGCATACAACGGGCAAAATGCTAATAAAGCTGAATTGAACAACGAGCCACATATTGTTTCAAGAATTTCATATCCATTTAAATTGAAATCTGGACAAATTATTGAAACTGGAATTCAAGCATATACAGGTAAATTTGTTATTGAGAAAACAGCTATTAAAAACAAAGCAACAGATGTTCAATATATAGACCGTCGAGTGGCAGCAAGTTTGATTATTTATCCACAACCCTTTGGTTTTCAAGCAGAATATAACGTTGGAGAAGGTCCTGCGTTTGATCCTGTTACTATGAAAACAGAGATAAAACATTTGAACGGCGGGTATGCACAAGCAATGTATAGAAAGAAAATAGGTGAAAATCATATTACACCATTCGTGAAATATCAATATTATAACGGAGGAAAAAAACACGAAATTGATGCTCGTAGATACATCGTAAAAGATGTGGAAATTGGTGCGGAATGGCAATTAAAAGATTATTTTGAATTAACGGCTATCTATACAATTTCGGATAGAACTTTTGAAGATGCCGTTTTACCGATAAATAATCAGACAGGTAATTTATTGCGTTTACAAGCTCAGTTTAATTTCTAAGAATTGTTCTTTCAAGATTTCAGAATCCTTATAAAGTGTAGTAGCTTTATAGGGATTTTTATTTGAATAATTTTATACAAAATGATAAAGAAAATTCAATAATATGCTTAATATGGGCTATCTATAATCAACCGTTTGCCCAATCTTCAAGAGAGTGTATTCACAACAATATCCTATAAAAGAGGCACAATCCAATTGAAATATGCCTCTTTTGTTGGTAATTACTAAATAAAATTTAAATTCCTACTGGAAAACTCGAATATAATCAACTACTAATTGTTGTGGTAAAACTGTCGTTCCATCGGGCTTTCCAGGCCAATCGCCTCCAACGGCTAAGTTAATAATGAAAAAATATTCTTCTTGAAATTCGCTCAATCCTGCGGG
>JACMRQ010000197.1 GCA_014376355.1 Arcicella sp.
ATTGTGTATTAGAGTGACTGAGTCGAAGGAATTGGATGGGAAAACTAAATGGTCGATACACTCAGTCACTCTATCACACAATTACTTTTTAAACTTATTCAAACTCGGAACGTAGGATTGTTAAAATGTCATTCACCGTTCCTTCTTCAAGTTCAGTACGGCGAATTAATTCTTCGCTATCCAATGCCAGAACTTGCTTGGCAGTATCCAAACCGATTTTGTGTAACTCAAGAATCACCCAATCTTCGATTTCATCAGAGAATTCTGTTAAGTCCACGTCTTCATCATCCACCTCTGACTCTTTAATGTCACGGTAAACATCTAATTCATAACCCACTAACTTCCCTGCTAATTTAATATTTTGTCCACCTTTACCAATTGCCAAAGACACTTGATCTGGTTGTAAGTACACCGCAATACGTCTTTTCTCCTTATCAATCTTCATCGAACTCACTTTGGCAGGGCTTAATGCACGTCCAACCAAAAGTTCAAGATTTTCTGTATAATTTATAACATCAATGTTCTCATTTTGTAACTCACGAACAATTCCGTGAATACGAGAACCTTTCATACCTACGCAAGCACCAACTGGGTCAATACGATCGTCATACGATTCTACGGCTACTTTTGCTCGCTCTCCAGGCTCTCGAACAATTTTACGAATCATGATTTGACCATCATAAATCTCTGGAATTTCTTGTTCAAATAAGCGTTCCAAGAATACAGGAGAAGTTCTCGAAAGAATAATCTTCGGTGTTCCATTATTCATATCAACTTTATGAATGACGGCTTTAACAGCTTCACCTTTCTTAAAACGGTCTTTCTGAATCATCTCTGATTTTGGTAAAGTCAATTCATTACCCTCACCGTCAGTAATGATAAATTCTTTGCCAATAATCTGATACACATCTCCCGAAACCATTTCACCAACCAAATCCTTATATTTTTCAAAAAGTCCTTCTTTTTCTAAATCTTTAACTTTTTGGATGAGCGTTTGGCGAGCCGTTTGAACAATTCTACGTCCGAAATCTTCTAATTTAACAAGTTCTGCTACTTCTTCCCCAATTTCAAAATCGGGTTCAATTTTCTTTGCTTCTTCTAAAGGTATTTTATCGTAGTCCCAAATGTCTTCTGAATTATCATCTACGATTTCACGAGTACGCCACATTTCTAAGTCACCACTATCGGGATTGATAATAACATCAAAATTTTCATCTGTTCCGTATCTCTTACGAATCATGGTGCGGAAAACTTCATCCAGCACTTTTATCATCGTTGGACGATCAATGTTTTTTTCTTTTGCAAAGTCGGCAAACGACGAAATTAATTCTGCACTATTCATCTTTTCATAATTTTAAATGAAAGAATTTTTGTTCTTAGTTTTTGTTTATTTGTTCTTAGGTTTCTTTCCGTAACTTAATTGTTAAAATAAATTAAATTTGTGATTCCAAAACCTCATAACTCATAACTCATAACTTACAACTCATCATTCATTATTTAAACGATATTTGTACTTTGGCTTGTTTAATATTCTCGAAAGCAACAGATAAACTTTCAAGAAGTACAACTTTTCTGCCTTTTGATTTCTTTGGTTCTTCTTTAAAAACGATTCCTTCATCGGTTACGTTCTCTAATGCTCCAATTTTCTCAGTGCCTTCTACTAATTGTAACTTCAAATTTCTGCCAATGTTTTTTATGTATTGACGCTTTAAAAGAAGGGGTTGATCAATACCTGGCGAGGACACTTCCAAGTTGTAGGCATCTTTTATTAATTCGTTAGTTTCAATAAAATGAGCTAATCTTCTACTAATTGAGGCACATTCTTCGATTTTGATTCCTTCGTCCGTGTCTAGTAATATGGTAATTGTTTGGCGAATTTTGCCCTCTCCAATCTTCACTTCGACGATAAAAATTCTGTCGTCTTCCAGATAAGGTTGAAGTAATTCGGTTATTTGGTCTTTATTCATTAAAATGAGTCATTAAGTCGTGAGTCGTTGGGCCATTGAATATCTATGAATCAACCTGTTTTATGGCCTTTGACTCGGGTATTTTTCTAACAAATACCTAAATTTTAAAAACAAAAAAGAGGGATTTACGACCCCTCTTCCTTTAAATTCTCCGCAAAATTAATCAATTTCTTATCAGAAAACAAGTATTTTTGGAACGGGATTTAATATAAAAATTTGTTTTCTAAGAATTTGACAATATTAACGGGTTAAAATGCTGAAAATGATTAATTTTTATATTAATCTCCGCAAATTAATGGTAGCAAAAAATAGTTTTCCCTCTCGATTCATTATTAAATTTACATTTTTTCCTTCGCCTTTTTGAAATAACTTATAGATTTCACTAATTGAAATGTCCTTCGATGATTTATTATTGATAAACATTACTTGGTCGCCCTGTAATAATCCTGCGTCATCAGCGGGTGAGTTTTCAATGACTCTATCAATCATATATTCGTGGTAATCGTTCCCTTTTGCCATCAATTCAATGCCACTCATGTTGTGTTCAAAAGGTTCTTTCATACGGCGATTGATGGGTTTGAGAACGATATATTGATCTCTGTAATTAAATGTTACTTTAAATCTTCGTAGAAATTCACAGCCAATATTTCCTTGACGTTCAGTCAATTCCATGCCTTTTGTCCGATAAGAGGAACTGTCTGGAAATGAGGCAACTATGTTTTTCATTTCAAATTTTCCTAACCTTAATTTAGAAATTCTTCCCAAACTCCCATTAATAATTCCACTTAATCCACGCCCTAATTGTGCTTTAACAACTTTTTCAGGCATCGGAATTCTGTTATTTCTGTTAGCATCTAAGGAAATTGCATGACCCGCTCCCGTATCTAAAATTACTTTTAAAGGCAGATTTTGCTTTTCATTTATCAATTCAATGGTACTCAAATAAGGTTTATTTTCCTCAATTGTTATGGGAAAGCGTTCACCTTTACTAGGTTTATATTTATAATGTTCTGGATTCTCAAGAATCAATTCGTTGATTGAGAAGTCTATGGTTACGGTAAACCGATTAAAAATTTCGTAGCCAATAATGCCATGAATAGGACTACCAACAAACTCGCTAAGTTTGAGAACATCTTCTTTCAAAACAACCAAATTTTGACGATAGCCAATCATATCGCCCATCGTAATTGTGTTGTCCAAAACGATTCCCGCTTCAATATCTATTCCTTGACCCGCTCCTGAAATTTTCACATTCCGAACAAATTTCATGCGTTGCAATTTGGCAATTTGTGGGTCAGTAATCAAAATTGAGCTTACTCCAGTATCTAAAATGAAGCGTAGCGTATCTGAATTGTTGACTTTTATGGGTACTATTATTAGATTGGCCTGAAACTCAAAGGGTATTCTTGTTATCTTCCGCCTTTTGGCAAGCTGAAACCCAAATCTTTCGTCAGAAATAGGTTTTAATATTACTTTCTTCGAGGTAGATCTTTGCTGTATTTCAATCGTTGAATTTGAGATTATTTGTCGTTCAGGCATCCCTACTCCCTGACAATAACTAAAGTATGGCAGTATAGTCAGTAAAAATATTTTTTGCCAAGAGCATTTCATGTTTTTAGAAGAAGTCCTTCTTGTAATCTATTCAGAAAAATCTTAATAGATTTAATTTAACTGTTAAGTTACGCAGAAATTTCAACTCTAAGATAACAATAATTTTATTACTATTCAAATATATTTTATTGATTTTCAAATACTTAACTTTAATATTAACCTATAATCTAATAAAATATGACTATTGCTATTCGTCCAGCAAATAAAGAAAGTGACAACTTATTTGAACGTAAAAATCAGAAAGTACCTCACTGATAGCAAATTAATACCAACAATAACAAATTGTAGACGGTGCTGTTAAAAGTCAATATAGTCATGGAAATCAGATTTAGTTCGTAAAGGTGCAAAAGCAAAAGTAGCAAAAGTAGCTTTGAAGCTATCGTTACTGATTATTAATTATTTTGGAAAGAGATAATAATTAATTGTTATCTCTTTTTTTACATAAATTTTCCTTTAAAATATTGATAACCAAATAATTAACTATTGATAAAATACTAATAACGATTAACAAACAAGTAATAACTAATTCCTAAATTGGGAATTGAAGCTTGGCATTCTTAATTTTACCAAAAACTAATCAAGCATAAAATGAGAAAGAAAATTGTTGCAGGAAACTGGAAAATGAATAAGTCGATGGACGAAGCCATGATTTTGGCA
>JACMRQ010000016.1 GCA_014376355.1 Arcicella sp.
AACATCAATCTTTGCTTTATTTAACACCAAACCAAGTTTTTAATGAGCGGTTACCTATAGCTAAAAATAGTACAATAATAGTCAATACATAGTTTATACAAGATTACTAACCATAATGTCCAACTTTTGGGGTACACCATAGACAGCGATTAAACGTCATCGGAACTATTGATGCGATAACTAAAAAAGTTCTTTTTCAAACAAACATTACCACTGTAAATGCCCAAGTAATGGCTTGTTTTTTCTACTATTTGAAAAGCCAATTACCTGACAAACCAATAGCTATTGTATTGGATAATGCACGTTATCAGCATTGTAATTTTATTAAAGAAGTAGCAACAGAACTTGGAATAATACTTTTATTCTTACCTCCTTACTCTCCTAATCTCAATCTTATTGAAAGATTATGGAAGTTTATTAAAAAAACCGTTCTGTCGGGTAAGTATTATGAAAAGTTCGATAAGTTTCAAGTCGCAATAACAGATTGTCTCAATCAAGTTAATGACAAGTATTCTAATGAATTACAATCATTAATGACGCTCAACTTTCAGACTTTTAAAAATGTTAATATTTACCCTGTGTAGAGTATAATACGCTTCAGATAGGATTTACTGCTTTAAAAACTATCTTTGAAAAACCTATTCAAAAGGCGGAAAAAGATTATAATTTGTATGAGTTTTCGGGAGTTGAAAACCTATTGACGGGCTTGCATTACAGTTATAATTATCAAAACCTTAACTTTTTTGGAGAAATCGCTCGTTCATCAAGTGCAGGAATTGGAGCAGTTTCTGGCGTGTTGGAAAGTCTTGGAAAACGTACAGATTTCTCTATTTTATTTCGAAAATATGATCGTAATTTTCATAGTTTTTACGCTAATGGATTCTCTGAAAATTCAAGAAATATTAACGAAACTGGTTTATATTTAGGTGTCAAACATTCCTTGACAAAAACGTGGGCTGTAGCGGGATATTTTGACTATTTTCAATTTCCTTGGTATCGATATTTAGTAGATAAACAACCGACATTAGGCTTTGATTATTTGGGTAGAATAACGTACCAACCCAATAAAAATCTACAAGTTTTCTTTCAATTTAGGCAAGAAAACAAGGAAGAAAATACTAAAACTACGGAAATTTATTATGAAAAAGGAAAAGAAAAAACTCGAGAAATTACGGTGATTCGAGATAGAACTCGGAAGGTATTTATTGCTAATCTAGACTACAAAATTTCAAAGATTTGGAATATTCAAACAAGAGTATCTTACAGTAGCTATAAATTTGATGGTCAGGAATTTACGCAAGGTTTCGCAATTGCCCAAGATGTCAATGCCGACTTAGGTAAACTCTAGTTTTCGAGCCGTTTAGCATTTTTTAAAACCGATGATTATGATAATCGACAGTATTTTTATGAACAAGATGTTCTCTATGCTTTCACGTTTCCTGCTTATTATCAACACGGAATTAGACATTATTTAATGGCACAATACAAACTTACTCGAAACGTGGATGTGTGGGTTCGTTGGGCAAGGACTGATTTGTTTGATGGAGGTATTTTTAGTTCTGGTTTAGAAGAAATTCCACTTTCGCATCGGTCCGAGGTTAAGTTTCAATTGAGGTTGCATTTTTAGTGATTGAGTATTTAAAATTGTATAATTTCAAGTATATTTGCCTTTACTTTGATGTATGACAAATATTCATTGAAGTATTACAAGATTTTATTATTAACAAAACAACCTAATATTCAGAGACTACGGTTCAAGAATACTAAGAAAATGCAAAGAAATTTTTATAAAGCTCACCCGTGGCATGGAATCCAAATAGGAGATCAGATGCCTAAAATTGTTACGGCATTCATTGAAATTGTGCCTACTGATACTGTTAAATATGAAATTGATAAGGAAACGGGTTATTTGAAAATTGACCGTCCTCAGAAATTCTCAAATATTGTTCCTGCACTGTACGGTTTTGTTCCACAAACTTATTGTGGTGAAGAAACTGCTGATTTAGCCCGTAAAAAATCTGGAAAAGAAATCGAAATGGGTGATGGTGACCCGCTTGATATTTTAGTGCTTTCAGAAAGAACTATTACGCATGGTGATATTATTTGTCAGGCAATTCCTATTGGTGGCATTCGAATGATTGATAAAGGCGAAGCGGACGATAAAATTATTGCGGTTCTCAAAGGAGATTCGATGTATGGTAGTTGGACAGATATTTCTGATTGCCCAAAAGCGATTATTGACCGTTTGGTGCATTATTTTTTAACCTACAAAAATATTCCTGGGGAAGAGAAAGTAGCAGTTGATATTGATGCAGTTTATGGGGCATTAGATGCTCACGAAGTAATTTTAAAATCAAGAGAAGACTATCGGAATCTGGTAGGATAGGTTTCAATTATCAACACATATAAAATGCCGATTATGATTTGTCTTTTCATAATCGACATTTTTATTAATTCATTTTGCAGTACTTTGATAAACTAAAGCTTCGTACCGACCACTTCATTACCTTGTAAAATCATCTTAATACCCGTCACTTTTTTGGTAGTCACGTCACGAGTAAAAATAATAATTGAGCCATACGAACTGGTTGAAACGTAAGTATCAATTTCTTTTTGTTTCAGTAATTTGTTATTTCCATAATTATCTGCTTCGCCATAAATAAAACCGCCATCTTTGCTAATTTTATAAATCGAAAAATATTCCTTCATTTTGTATTCCCCAATGTATTCATCCAGACTATCGGCAACGGTTTGTTTTTGAAAAACAGGTTTTTTAATAGGCGTTGACTTTGCCCAAGGAGATGTGAAAGCACCTATACATAAAGCAATAATAATAAATTTTTTCATGGTATTTCGTTTGATTGTTTTGAATTATTTGCAAATAAGTTAAAACAGGCTCTATGATAAACTTTAATAAATCGCCATCGTTTCATCAATTTCATTCGCCCAAGCATTAATTCCCCCCGTTAGGTTTTGCAAATTCACAAAACCATGATTTTGAGATAAATACTCAATCACACTCGCCGACCGAAAGCCGTGATGGCAGTAAATTACAACGGTTTTATCTTTCGGTATATGCTTTATATTGGTTGGAATATTACTCATAGGTATTAATACGGAACCTGCAATTCGGCAAGTTTCATATTCATTCAAATTCCTAACATCTAAGATAAAAATATCTTCTTCTTTTTTGATTTTTTCGAATAGTTCTTGAACCGTCATTTCTTGATTAAATTCTTGGTTTTCAATATATTGCGACGTTTTTTCTCCTGCTGGAAAAATTAATTCTTCGGCATTTTTTTTACGTTTTACTTTTATTTTCTGGGAGGTATTTTCCAATAAATCAATCATCAAAAGTTGTCCATTTAATATCGTTCCAATGCCCGTAATCATCTTAATTACTTCATTGGCTTGATACATTCCTAACATTCCAGGCAAAATACCTAAGACTCCAATCGTAGCACAATTAGAAATATCTAAATCAGAGGGTTGTTCGGGAAAAAGACAGCGATAAGTAGGCCCTAAATTACCGTTAGCATCCTTAAAGTTAAAGACAGAAACCTGTCCCTCAAATTGATGAATGGCTCCGTAAACAAAAGGTTTATTGAGTTTTACACAATAGTCATTGATAAGATATCGAGCTGTGAAATTATCGGTACAATCCACAATAATATCATAGTTTTTAATAAAAGTTTCGGCATTTTCAGGTCGAAGATTTTGTTTAACTGCATCATATTCAATAGTATCATTCATTTTAGCAAGATGCGAAGCTGCCGTATTTGCCTTTGGGTTTCCAATATCTTCAACCTTGTAAAGTACCTGTCTTTGTAAATTTGTCATGTCAACGGAATCAGCGTCTAAAATTCCAATTTTCCCAATGCCCGCTGCCGATAAATACAACAAAACTGGACAGCCCAAACCACCCGCTCCGATTACTAAGACCTTTGCATTTTTCAGTTTCAACTGTCCCTCTAATCCAATTTGGGGAAGTAATAAATGTTTTTGGTAACGATTTTTTTCGGAGGAAGAAAGCATGAGTTAAAATTTTGTTTTCAGCTTAATAAATTTACACAAAAAAAACCTTCACAAAAAGTTTGGGAAGGTTTTTAATATTTTTAGTGACCTTAGGAGATTATAAAGTCAAAGTTCCTCTACGAGCAGCAGCAACTAAAGAGGCTTCTAAACCATTTTTGTTGATAGTACGAATAGCTTTTCCAGATACTTTTAATTGTACCCAAACGCCTTCCGACTCTAAAAAGAATTTCTTTGTGTGAAGATTAGGGAAAAATTTACGCTTAGTTTTATTATTAGCGTGCGATACATTATTTCCTACTTGTGTTTTTCTTCCTGTTAATTGACAAACCTTAGCCATGATTACTCGTTATTTTTGTTATGTAAAATCGCCGTAAAAGCGATGTGATATACTTAATCTTACAGTTCTTGCTGAAATGGATTGCAAAATTAGGAATTAATTCTTAACCATACAATTTATTAAGGAAATAAAATCAAGAAAATCCTTACATTTGCCTACTACTTATAATTTTGATTTATGTTCAAAGCAATCGCCACTTCCTTACTTTGGCTTACGAGTTTGCCTGTGTGTATTTATACGCTAATAACGTATTTATTTTCTTACACGCTTGTGCTTGATCATTGGTCGGCAGGATTTGTAATGATGAGTCTTCCATTTGCTATGTTAGGATGCTTTATCATTGCCTTCATGTGGCTATTTATTCGCCCCGTCAGAGCTATTCTGCCTATTTTAATATTGGCTTTGGGCTACCCTTTTATTAAACGAACTATCGTCTTTAAAGACCCTCAAAGAGTAGCTAATTCTTTGTCAGTTTTTAGCTATAATGTGTTTGGTTTCTATGAGGAAGATTTTGATAATAATAAAGAGAAAGCTAAAAAACTGATGACATACTCCATTGGTTATGAGGCCGATGTGAAATGTTTTCAAGAATTTTACAACATAGATGACGATGAAAGATTTCAGAATTTAATCCCAATGTTAAAGGAAAATCCCTACTTCGTCAGTAATAAAGAAAAATGGAATCCTGGTATGGTTGGGTTGATTATTTTCTCAGTTTATCCTATCATAAACCGAGATGGAAAAACTTTTGGAAAACGAAATGCTAATGGTTATTTGTTGGCAGATATTGCTCGAAAAACCGATACGATTAGAGTCATCAATATCCAATTACAATCTATGGGAATAAGAGTCAATAAAGTTATGGATGATGTGAAAGGCGAAGATTACCAAGAAGCAAAGAGAGAGGGCAAAGGCATTATTTCATCTTTAAAAAGAGGTTTTGAACAACATTCTGGGGAAATTGAAACCATTGAAAGACTAATCAATGACAGTCCATATCCTATAATTCTTTGCGGCGATTTTAATGAAACACCTTACGGAAATGCCTATGGAAGCATTAGAGACCGTCTAAAAAACGCCTTTGAAGAAGCAGGAAATGGCTTTGGATTTACGTTAAACCGAAGTCCAAGAATCGTAAGAATTGATAATCAATTTTGTTCAGAATCTATTAAAGTGCTTGATTTTAAGACCTTTAGTGATGTAAAACTGTCTGACCATTATCCAATTTTGGGGAG
>JACMRQ010000017.1 GCA_014376355.1 Arcicella sp.
AAAACAGCAAGATACCGCTTCAACGTTAAAAGACATTATTTCGCACGCCAAAGAATATGGCTTTGTGTTTCCTTCTTCTGAGATTTATGACGGTCTGCAAGCCGTTTATGACTACGGACAAAACGGCGTAGAACTCAAAAACAACCTCAAATCGCTCTGGTGGAAAGCCATGACGATGCTTAACGACAACGTTGTGGGAATTGATGCGTCTATTTTCATGCACCCAAATACATGGAAGGCTTCTGGTCACGTGGATTCGTTCAACGACCCGATGATTGACAACAAGGATTCTAAAAAACGCTACCGTGCCGACCAATTATTAGAAGCAAAAGCTGAACAATACGAAGCCGAAGGTTCACCCGAAAAAGGTAAAGCATTATTGGAAGCAATGGCAAAAGCGATGACAGCGGATGATATGTCGGGTTTACGCCAAATTATTTTGGATGAAAATATTAAATGTCCAATTTCAAATACGGCAAACTGGACGGACGTTCGTCAATTTAATTTAATGTTTTCTACGCAAGTAGGAGCAGTTTCGGAAGATGCTTCCTTAATTTATCTTCGTCCAGAAACGGCACAAGGTATTTTTGTAAACTTTTTAAACGTTCAAAAATCTGGAAGAATGAAAGTTCCTTTCGGAATTGCTCAGATTGGTAAGGCTTTTCGTAACGAAATTGTGGCTCGTAACTTCATCTTCCGTATGCGGGAGTTTGAACAAATGGAAATGCAATTTTTCGTTCGCCCTGGCACTGAAATGGAATGGTATAACAAATGGAAAGAAACTCGTTTGAAATTCCACCAAGCTATTGGTTTACCTGCTGAAAATTTAAAATTCCACGACCACGAAAAATTGGCTCACTACGCCAATGCTGCCGTTGATATTGAATATAAATTTCCGTTCGGATTCAAAGAAATGGAAGGAATTCATTCGAGAACAGATTTTGATTTAACGGCACATCAAACTTTATCGAAAAAGAAGCAACAATATTTTGATGCAGATTTAGACGAAAACGGAAAACCTTTTGGAAATTATATTCCTTATGTCGTAGAAACTTCAGTAGGTGCTGACCGTCTTTTCTTAGCGATTTTGTGTAATGCTTATACCGAAGAAATTACGGGCGAAGGAGATACGGAAAAGAAGAGAACCTATTTGAAATTCCATCCAGCCGTTGCCCCAATCAAAGTGGCGGTATTGCCTTTGGTGAAAAAAGATGGTTTATCAGAAAAAGCGCAGGATATTTATCACGCCTTAAAACATTCATTTAATGCCACTTACGATGATGGGGGAGCAATCGGAAAGCGTTATACTCGTCAAGATTTGATTGGAACGCCTTACTGTATTGCGGTAGATTACCAGACAATGGAAGACAATACTGTAACGATTCGTCACCGAGATTCGATGGAACAAGAGCGTGTGCCGATTTCAGAACTTCGTGAAAAAATTGGCTATGCGGTGAGTATGGAGCGGGTTTTTGAATTGTTGTAGAAATGTACCACAGGCTTTAGCCTGCTGTTAATAATATTTTAAAATGGGTTAAATCCTTTGGTACATTGAAATATGAAAACAAACTATGCACGAAACCTCCCTCATATTCAACCCATCGGAGCTACTTTCTTTATTACATTCAGTCTATATGGTTCAATTCCCAAAGAAAAGATACAGCAACTTCAGCAAGAACGTAACGCTAAAATAAGTACTATTAGAGAAGAAAATTCTGGCAATTTAAAAGAGAATCTGGACATTGCTCAAAGGCGATACTTCCAAAGAGTAGATGCCGTCTTAGATTCAGTTGAATATGGTCAAAAGTATCTTTCAAATGTACAGGTAGCACAAATTGTGGCAAATAAAATCCATCAATACGATAATGAATACTACGTGAGCCATTGGAGAGATTTTTCTTTCACCTACATCCGTGAAAATTATCAATATCTTTTACCATAATATCCACAGGCTTTAGCCTCTATTCTTTATGCTTAAAATACAGGCTAAAGCCTGTCGTACATTAAATCATGAAAGAAATAACAAATGAATCTGAATACGAAAAAACATCGGACAGAGCTGATGAAATTTTCAATGCCAAAAAAGGCACACCCGAACACGATGAACTTCAAGAATTACTGAAGGCTTTGAAAAAATATGATGATGATTTTGTAAAAATGTTGAAAGATTCTAATTAAGAAAATGAACCAGACAGAAATAGCCGCTCTCCGTGAGAATTATATCAAAGGCACTTTAAATGTACGGGATGTAAGCCATTCGCCCATCGAACAATTTCAAATATGGTTTGATGAAGCCGTCTCGAGTCAATTGCTTGAACCGAATGCTCTTTTGCTTTCCACGGTTTCTAATGAAGGAAAACCTTCCGCTAGAATCGTTTTATTGAAAGGATTGGATAATGGTTTTAAGTTTTATACCAATTATTTGAGTCGGAAAGGGACGGAATTAATTGAAAACTCAAACGCCTGTATCACCTTCTTTTGGGCAGAATTAGAACGCCAAGTCAGGATTGAAGGATTGATGGAAAAAGTATCAGCCGAAGAATCAGATGAATATTTTCAAAGTCGCCCAAGAGGTAGTCAAATTGGAGCTTGGACTTCCAACCAAAGTATGGTGATTGAGAATCGTGAAGTTTTGGAGGAAAGAGAAAAATATTTAATTGCGAAATTTGGTGATAATTCCATCCCACGCCCACCCCATTGGGGCGGTTACAGACTTGTGCCTACTTACATAGAATTCTGGCAAGGTCGTCCCTCACGTTTACATGATAGAATTGCTTATACTTTATTAGAAAATGGAGAATGGAAAATTGAAAGGCTTTCGCCATAAATTTTAAAACTATCGGTCAATAATGTTCAATCTTCAGATGATTCTGAAATTCTGAATTCAAATCCTTGAAGATTGAACATTATTTTTTAAAATTATTCTTTTAGTTTAAATTAAACTTCCTAATTCTTTAATTCCCAGTTGTTTATAACTTGTAAATCCTTCGCCAAATTCCACGCCAATGGCGTGTCCCATCTCACGGTTACGAGCTTCCAAAAATTTCAAGAAGGCAGGGGATGATAAATAAGAATCTGGGTCAGTGGAATTTGGGTCATAGAATTGGCTTTTAAATGCCCGAATGGATGCTTCTTTTTGTTCCCAAAATCCAGATATATCTACTACAAAATCGGGTTTTAAATATCGGTCTTGGATATAATGAAAAACATTCTTTGGTCGCCATTCTTTTTGTGGACTTCCATCATCTTCAAAAGTTTCAATCATCCGCAAACCTGATTTAAAACAAGCATCAACGGCTAAATTACAACCTTTTATATGGTCGGGATGACGATCATGATAAGCATTTGCTAATACAATTTCGGGCTGATATCTTCTAATCACTCGAATTAATTTCATCAAATGTTCTTCATCATTCACAAAAAAACCATCTCTAAAACCCAAGTTCTCACGGGCGTGAATGCCTAAGATCTTAGTGGCTTCAATGGATTCTGCCAAACGTATTTCTGGTGTGCCTCTGGTACCTAATTCTCCACGAGTAAAATCCACAATGCCAACTTTTTTTCCTTGTGCAATGTGCGAACAAATTGTTCCTGAACAACCTAATTCGGCATCGTCAGGATGTGCTGCCATTACGAGTATATCTAATTTCATGAGTTTTATTTGATGATCGATTTTCAAATACGATAAAAGTCGTCATTCAAAAATTAGGTAATTATTACTTATTAACAAAAAGAGTGAATAGATTTCTCTACTCACTCTTTCATTATTTCTAGTATAAAAAACTATTGAATTCTTAAACGTCTGCCAACTCTCAGACTTGTCGAAACTCTCATACCATTCATTCTTGCTAATTTTTCTACAGAGATTCCTGCACGATTTGCAATTGAATAAAGTGAATCGCCAGAATGTGCTACAGTCCAAGAAGATCTACGAGTCATTACTTTATTTCCCGCATCTCCATATTCGTTACCGAGTGCTAATCCATAAGTATCAAAAACTCTCGCAGAGATCAGCAAGTGATCTGAAACTGGTTCTGAACCTGCTCCTGAAAAATTAAATGTATAAGTTGGATTAAATGGATTTCCTTCATACCGAGTCTCAAAATGTAAATGGGAACCTGTACTTCTACCAGTGCTACCTCCCAAACCAATTTGGTCACCTGCTTTCACATAAGTACCTGATTCAAAGTTTTTTTGCGAAAGGTGTCCATACAAGGTTTCGAGTCCATTATAATGTCTAACTACGATAAAATTACCGTAACCTCCATTATTGTAACCATTCACTCTAACAATTCCATCGAATGCCGCATAAACAGGGTCGCCAGTCTCCAAGTCTAAATCCACTCCTGCATGCAAGCGTCCCCAACGGGGACCGAATTGTGAAGTTAATTTTGGAGCATTATTAGGAACAGACCAGAAACGTCCTTGGTCTTTGTTATATAATTCCACATCTACTACATCATCAAATTCTTTGACATCAATGCCGTAAGGGTCAATATTGGTTGCATCCCAAACTGAAAAATACGTTGCCACCGATACAAAATCATCACTACCGTCGGGGCGAGTTTCTTCTTCAATTTCAATAATAAGTGGCTCTCTTTCATCGACTGAGGTGGTATCAAAACTACTCACTGAAGAATTTAAAGCTTTCAAAGGCTCATATTTAGTTGAAGCCGTAACAGCAGATGATGAACCTTCAACAACTCTCTCCGTTTCAATTTCAACATTGAATTTTAACTTCGGTAATTCGTCGAATTCGTCTTCTTTTTTCTCTTTCTCCTTGTATAAACCCGTATTGTTTTTAATCTTAGGACTTTTTTTAAAACTCCCAGACTCCTGTGCCGACACGGAAAATGTACCTATGCAAAGTAGAAGAAATAATGTGCTTTTAATTTTTTTCATAAGTATTTAAGATGGTAGCATACGAATATTAGAGAATAAATTTTCTTTAATATTCGTATGCTAAACTCTATTCACTCCAATTAACCCTCTTGCTCCGTCAACCATCTTTCAGCATCCAAAGCCGCCATACAACCAGTTCCTGCTGCTGTTACTGCTTGACGATAAATATGGTCTTGGGCATCACCAGAGGCAAAAACGCCTTCAATATTAGTACGACTTGAACCTTTTTCTGTGGTTAAATAACCCGCTTCATCCATGTCCAAGAAGCCTTTGAAAATATCCGTATTAGGTTTATGGCCAATCGCAACAAAGAAACCCGTAATTGGTAAAACCGTTTCAATATTGGTTACATGATTTCTTATTAATACGGATGTTACTCCGTTATCATCCCCTAAAATTTCCTCAGTCTGGGAATTCCAGTGCATCTGAATTTTAGGATTTGATGTTACTCTTTTCTGCATAATTTGCGAAGCACGTAACTCATCACGGCGAACAATCATGTGAACTTTTGAGCAGAGATTGGCTAAATAAGTTGCTTCTTCAGCGGCGGTATCTCCACCACCCACAATTGCCACTTCTTGATTACGGAAAAAGAAACCATCACAAACGGCACAAGCTGAAACGCCACGACCATTATATTTTTCTTCTGAAGGTAAACCGAGCCATTTAGCCGATGCACCCGTTGCAATAATAACGGACTCTGCATGAATTTCGTGTGTATCGTCAATGAAAACTTTTTTCGGGCTACATGACAAATCTACAGAAGTTGCCATTCCATATCTAACATCGGTTCCGAATCTACGAGCCTGTTTTTCAAGGTCTTGCATCATTTCTGGTCCTTGAACGCCATCGGCATAGCCTGGGAAATTCTCAACATCATTCGTTATCGTCAATTGACCTCCTGGTTGTGGTCCTTGATACATTACTGGGTTTAATCCTGCCCTTGAGGCATAAATTGCTGCGGTGTAACCTGCGGGTCCTGAGCCTATAATTAGGCACTTAGTATGCTCTGCCATGCTAATTTTGTACTGTTAATAGTGCTTTTTTATGTTGTTAAAATTGAGATATCCAATATAAATTTCCAACAACAAAATTTACACAAAAATTGCATAATAATTTAGAAAACACAAGGATTTATTCTGCATGAATGGTAGAAAAAAGAGTTAACAACTTGATTTCTAATGAAATAGCCGTTTTAATTATGTGGTAGGAAATTAATAATTATCATGATTTTTAAGATATTCCAAAAGTATTCATTCTTTAATGCTTCAATAAATTTTAACTTATTTCATGGTCGTAAACAAAAACATGAAAATAATACTAAAATTTTGTATTTATTTTGTAATTAAATGCTTAACCCAACTTTTGATACCGACCAACAAATTCTCCAACATCTTGCCCAAGATGATGTAAGAGCTTTTGATTTTTTGTATCAGAAGTACTTTTCAAAACTATACGGAGCCGTTTATAAAAGATTGCAAAACAGAGAGTTAACGGAAGAAGTTGTTCAAGAATTATTCATTTCTCTGTGGGAACGCCGTACCGTTTTAGTCATTTCTACTACAATTGAATCCTACCTTTTTTCTTCCGTAAAATATCTTGTCATTGCTCAATACAAGAAAAATAATTTATTTGAAAAATATTCTAATAGCCTAAATCAAGAGGTGAATAATGATAATTTTACGGAGCAGGCAGTTGCTTTTGATGAATTAAATGGTGCGTATCAGAATGCTTTAATATTGCTTCCAGAACGTTGCAGAGAAGTCTTTTTGTTAAAAAGAAGTGGACTTTCTCAACGTGAAATTTCTGAAAAAATGGATATTTCTGAAAAAACAGTTGAAAATCAAATGACAAAAGCTTTAAAAGTGCTACGAGAAGCTCTGAGCGATTACACAGTTTTGATGGTTTTAGCTTTTGGAATTCAGATTTAATTAAATTACATCCAAGATTCTATTTCCGAAAAGTGTGAATGATATAATTCTTTTAGGTTATTGTGTAATACTTAACTGCGTAAAACAGACAAACTTTACGTGTTAAAATTTATTTTCAACATTTAAGCTAAACTTAATTAATTTATGTCGCACATAGCAATCATTTCTGCCAGTATTAGACCCGACCGAAAAAGTCATCGAGTCGCTTTATATTTTGAGAAATATTTGAGTGACAATGGATTAGCAACTACTGAAATTCTTGATTTAAGAGAATATAATTTTCCAATCTTCGATGAAACGCTGAAAAAACAAAAGAATCCAGATGCAAAAACACTTGAATTTGCTAATAAAATTAATTTGGCACACGGTGTAATTATTGTCACCCCTGAATATAACGGTGGAATTCCTGCAAGTCTAAAAAATGCCATTGATTTATTGTATGATGAATGGCGACATAAACCTACGGGTATTGTAACTGTATCGGGCGGTCCATTTGCTGGGTCACAGTGCTTAGTTTCTTTACAATTTACACTTTGGAAAATGAAGGTTTGGACAATTACAGAAATTTTCTCTGTACCAAATGTTGAAGATGCTTATGATGAAAAAGGCATTCCAAAAGATAAAGAAGCAACGGAGAAATTAGCCAAAATTTTTATTAAAGAATTGATGTGGTGTGTTAAAGCTGATACTTCGGATTTGTAAGACAAAAATAATAATTAAATAGAATGGAATCAACCTCTAAAAATTCAGACATTACCGCTAAGAAAAAGTATTTAATCTCAAAAGGCATTGATGGTTTTTTTGAAGACCTGAATGACCTCTACGTATTTATTCTTCGTTTTTTCAAAGAAGCATTCTCCGCCCCCGTTGAATGGAAAGAAATCGTAAATCAGTGTTATCAAGTTGGGTATAAAACGTTGTTATTAGTTTCGGTGACAGGTTTAATCACTGGAACTGTTTTTACCAAACAATCTCGACCATCCCTATCAGCCTTTGGAGCAGCTTCTTGGTTGCCGTCTTTGGTTTCAATCGCTATCATCAAAACAATGGCACCGCTAATTACCGCCTTGATTGCGGCTGGAAAAGTGGGTTCAAATATTGGAGCAGAATTAGGTTCGATGAAAGTGACCGAGCAGATTGATGCGATGGAAGTATCAGCCACAAATCCCTTCAAATTCTTAGTCGTAAGTCGAATTTTAGCGATTACTTTCATGATGCCCGTTTTGGTTTTATATACTGGTTTAGTAGGAATGATGGGAGCATATTTGAATGTACATTCAAATGAATTGACCAGTTTTACGAGCTTTTTTATTAGCGCATTCAAATCCATAGAATTTAAGGATATTTTTTCATCTCTTTTCAAGGCACTTTGTTATGGTTTTACTATCGGCGTAGCTGGTTGTTATCAAGGCTATTACGCTCAAAATGGTACGCAAGGCGTTGGGAGAGCGGCGAATCTTGCAGTGGTATTTTCTATGTTTTTGATTTTTGTGGAAGAGTTATTAATTGTTCAAGTTCTTAATAATTTTAAGTAGATAGTTATTGGTTAATAGCATTTCAACAAACTGCAAAAAGCTAAATATCGTAAGCTAAAAGTTAATAAAGCCAATATTTAATGGATAAAGAAGAAGTACAAATTGACAATCAAGAATCGGTGATTTTTATAAAGAATTTAAAAAAGTCTTTTGGGTCACTTAATGTCCTTAATGGGGTCGATTTTGAAATAAAAAGAGGGGAAAATATTGCCGTTTTAGGTCGCTCTGGAACGGGAAAATCAGTACTGATAAAAATTATTTCTGGACTTCTAAAACCTGATAGTGGTTTAGTAAAAGTGCTTGGTCAAGAGGTTGATAAATTAAACGAAAAAGAATTGCAGGCATTGCGGCTTAAAATTGGTTTTTCCTTTCAAAGTAGTGCTTTATATGACAGTATGAGTGTGCGAGAAAATCTAAAATTTCCTTTGGTTAGAAATAAACGTGATTTAAGTGATCAGGAAGTTAATGAAGCTATTGAGTCAGTATTGAACGATGTTGGTTTATCCCAAACTATCAACCAAATGCCCTCTGAATTGTCAGGAGGGCAGAAAAAGAGAATTGGCATCGCTCGTACATTAATTTTGAAACCCGAAATTATGCTTTATGACGAACCTACTTCTGGACTTGACCCAATTACTTGTATTGAGTTGAACAACTTGATTTTGAAAGTTCAGAAAGAATATAAAACCAGTTCCATCATCATTACGCACGACCTTACTTGTGCAAAAATTACTGGTAATAAAGTAGCTGTTTTAAATGAAGGGAAATTTCTGAAAATCGGTGGTTTTGAAGAAGTTTTTAAATCGGATGATGCCTACATTAAGGCCTTTTATGATTACAATTTTACCGAAAATAATCAAATACATGAAAAATAATCGACCAGTAATTGTTGGAATTTTTATACTTCTTGGCTTAGCAATTCTTGTAATAACCATCTTTACATTGGGTGGACAGAAAAAAACATTTGTAAAATCATTTGCTTTAAATGCCATTTTTAATGACGTTAATGGACTTGCAATTGGAGCCAATGTTTTGTTCTCAGGTGTGAAAATCGGAACGGTGAAAAAAATTGAATTTTACGGTGATTCTCAAGTCAAAGTATTGATGAGTATCGAGAATGATGCCGAGGCACACATACACAAGAATGCGTTGGCAAAAATAGGCTCTGATGGCTTGATTGGCAATAAAATCGTGGTAATTTATGGGGGAAATAAAACCCAACCACAGGTTGTTAAAAACGATTTATTGAAGGTCGAAAATGGTACGAGTACCGATGATATGCTGGTGACTTTACAACAAAATAATAAAAATTTAGTCGATATAACTTCCAGTTTTAAAAGTATCAGTAGAAAAATAGATGCTGGAGATGGTATTTTAGGAAAACTCGTAAATGATCCAGCATTAGGTGTAAAATTGACAAGTACGATTAATAATTTGCAAGCAACTGTGGATAATTTCAAAACGGCTTCTTTATCTGGAAAAGTTGTTATGGGTGATTTTGAACGTCTTTCGGGAAATTTGAAAAATCCAACTAATTCCATTAATCGAATTGCAAATGATAGCGTAGCCTACAATAAAATTGTAGGTACAGTTACGCAATTGCAAAACGCAGCGAGTTCACTGAATAAATTTACTGCTAATTTAAGAACAGTTAGTGACCGATTAAATAGGAAAGACAGTCCCGTTGGTTTGATGTTGAACGATTCTGCAACTGCTAATTCACTGAAAGGAATGATTAAGAATTTGCAGTCGAGTAGTGTAAAATTAAATGATGATTTGGAGGCAGTTCAGCACAACTTTTTATTGAAAGGTTTTTTCAAGAAGAGAGCAAAAGAAGAGGAGAAAGCAAAAGAAAATATTTCGCAATGAGATAATTTTTAATAATTATTTAGAAAAGAGAAGGCTACAAGTATTTGGAAATCAAATACTTGTAGCCTTCTCTTTTCTATTAGCTAAAATATATTAATTTATTTTCAAAATCAACGTAGGGGAAAATAACGAGTTAATTCACTTAGTCTTTGAAAGCCCCAAAAAATGATATTAAATCAAGAAATAATTGAAAAATACTTAAACAATCAATGTTCG
>JACMRQ010000198.1 GCA_014376355.1 Arcicella sp.
CACATCCGTTTTAAAAACTGTTCCCACAACCATTTGATTACGCTGTTTTTTAGAACAACTTACCCAAAGTTCAGGTACATCCTGCCCTTGTGTTGGGCGAACTCTTATTTTATTGCATTTACTATCATAGAGCGTTGAAAGTCTGATGTTGATGAAAATTCTATTCATTATTAGACCATTTTCGATGTTTTTTTAATATAAATTTACTCAAAAAAGGCTATCTTTCAATAGAAATTATTTAAAAAATGACAGGAATTTAATTAGTGAGAAATGCAGACAAGTTTGATTCTTAGTCAATTTTGGTGAAAGATTAATTCTCCGATAAAATCATAAAGGCTTAAATTCTTGTATTTCTCTTTTATTTCTAAATTAATAGATATTTTCTGAAAAGGTATTTTCTAAAATTGCTACAGTAAATACTTTTCACCAAAATTGACGAAGAGCCTCATTCGCTGTAATATACACCACACGCATTTGAGAATCATTGCAGGTTTTTGTAAGGCAAAATAGATTCATCAAGTTTTCCTTTTCAATGGGATTCTGTATCTCAAATTGTAGTAAAGAGGAGTATTTTAGCGAAAATATCGCATAAGCACTCATCAAAATATCTGTTAATGAGATACTTGAATTTTTGCCACGTTTGTCTATAAAGCTATCAAAGCGGCTTCGTATATTTACAATCAAGGTATCTACATTAAGAGATTTCTGTAAAATTTTATAGCTCAATTTCATGGATCAAATCTAAATAAAGAGCTACATTTTGCCAAAAAAGAAATTGCTGTTGCACTTGAAGAATATATAGAGATATCTAATAATGAGGCGTTTACAGATAAAATAGATTCTTGTTTGTATTTGTCTGATATAGAGAATAATGATTTATTAGTTAATCAACTTTATAGTAAAGAACGTGGAGTTAGAGTCCAATACTATGATATTCAGTTTGACGAAATGTGGACTTTTGTAGGTAATTAGCAATGGCTTTGGTTAGCTTTGAATCCAGTCAATAGACAAATCATAGCCTTTCATGTTGGCGGGCAAGGTAATGTGAGGCAAAGAGTTTCAAGATTGGTCAGAAAAGAACTAAGTTTTTTAAATCCTTAGACAATCATATAGGAGCAATTAAATATTTTATCTGTCATTATAACCTGCAAACGAAAGCATTATATTTATAGGACTACCAAGATTTTAATAAATATTTGTCAATTTCAATAAATCGTTAAATAATCTATTTAATTTTCCCTGAATAAATAGATAAAGCGGTTACTTTTGCCACATACAGATTGCATCAAAAAGTGTGGGGTGTCTCATTTTTTTTATCTTTTTTAAATAGTCAATTGAACGGTTATTTTTCTTATTTCATGAAGCCTACGAATATTTGCCCTATATTTTTTGATGCACTCCCTAAATCAACTTCACTCATTCCTCGGGTCAGCCATAAACGGCAACTTATTCATCCAGGTCACTTGCAAAGCAAAATGTCCAAATTCTTGGGTTATTTTGCCTTTTAGATGATAAATCCCCCCACCCCGAAAAGGAAAAGTAGCCAATGATTTAGGAAAATGCACCGTGTCAAAATATTCTCCCTGTTCATCCACGAAATAGCCAAAAGCCATCCGCTCCCCCTTCTTGGTCCACGTGGGTTTTAAGGTGATTAAATAGCCTAACATCTCCACCGTTTTGTCAAACTCTACGGATATGTTTTTAGCAAAAAAATGCGTTTCGGGCGTTTGATAAAGCATTTTGTAAGGACTACACAACGGAAACCCCAATAATTCATACTCATCATAAGCATCCTCTAAATCCGAATGCAAAAGTTCTGGAAGGCAATAATTAACTTCTTCTATTTCGAAAATCTCATTCATAACGGGTTGTTGCATTTTCCGACCATTGACCATGACATGAGCTTTCCAAAGTAATTCCTTTTTCCCTTCCCCAAACCACCGAAAAGCCCCCATCCGAATCAAAATAATTAATTGTTCTAAACCCAAAGCAACTCGGTAACAAAAGTTTTCAAACGAAAAGAATACCCCCTGTTTTCTTGCCTCTAAAATTTTTGTGATGGTCTGACTTTCCAATGATTTTACGTGGACGAATCCCATATAAATCGTTTTTCCCTCAATGGAAGTCAAGTAATTACTGGTATTAACTTCGGGTAACACGATGATGCCTCCGTATCTTCTTGCTTCGTGAAAATAGAATTCCGTTTTATAGAACCCCCCAAAATTGTTAATCACCGCCACCATAAATTCCAAGGGGTAATACGTCTTTAGATAAAGACTCTGGTAACTTTCTACCGCATAACTCGCCGAATGGGCTTTGGAGAAACTGTAGCCCGCAAAACTCTCAATTTGCCGCCAAACCTCCCGATATACTTCTTCAGCATAACCTTTCTGTCGACAATTGGCGTGAAACTGCTCCACAATCCGCTCAAACTCCGCCTTTGACCTAAATTTCCCCGACATCGCTCTCCGTAAAACATCCGCTTCGGCAAGAGTCAATCCCGCAAAATGATGTGCCACTTTTATCACATCTTCTTGATAAACCATCACTCCGTAGGTCTCTTGAAGCAACTCTTCCATTGTGGGATGAATGTAAACGACCTGTGAAGGGTTATGATGATAGTTGATAAAAGCCCCCATCATCCCCGAACTTGCCACCCCTGGCCGAATGATGGAACTCGCCGCTACCAAGGTTAAATAATTATCACATTCCAGTTTCCAAATTAGTTGTCGCATGGCGGGAGACTCAATGTAGAAACATCCCATCGTTTCGTGACTTTTGAGTTGGGCTTGAATCTGGGGGTCTTCTTTAAACTTTTGCACGGCATGGACATCCACATGGATGCTCCGATTTTGCCAAATAATATCCACTGATTCTTTGATGTGTCCTAAACCCCTTTGCGACAAAACATCGAATTTAGCAAAACCAATTTCTTCACAAACGTACATATCAAACTCGCAAATCGGAAAGCCTTTGGGCATGGGTTGCAGTGCCGTATAATTCCATAAGGGTTCTTCGGAAATCATAATTCCGCCCGCATGGATCGATAAATAATTGGGAAAATCTTCCATCAACTTCCCGTATTTCATAATCAACTCCAAGTATTCTCCGTTTTGCGGAGTCCTCCGATTGTCTACCAAGGCGTCAATGTCTGGTTTGGGTAGTCCAAATACTTTTCCTAATTCACGGTAGGCCGAACGGTCTTTGAAAGTCACGTATGTTGCCAGCAGACAAACATAGTTTTCTCCGTATCTTTTAAAGACGTACTCAATGATTTCATCCCGTTCATCCCACGAGAAATCAATGTCAAAATCGGGCGGTGAAGTGCGATTGGGATTAATAAATCGTTCAAAATACAGGTCTAATTCAATCGGGTCAATGTCGGTAATTCCCACGCAATATGCCACGATGGAATTTGCTCCCGAACCCCTGCCAATATGAAAATAACCTCTTGATTGAGCGTACCGAATAATATCCCAAGTAATCAGGAAGTAAGAACAAAAACTCAACTCATTAATGACTTTCAATTCTCCTTCAATGCGTTTTTTCGCTTCCTGATTATCAGTCCCGTAACGATTCACCATCCCATCGTAGGCAATCTTTTTGAGTAAGGCTAAATCATCGGCTTTGGAATTGGTGTAAACTGCTTTGTTTTTAGGTTGCTGAAAATCAAAATTAAAGCTGCATTGTTGTAAAATTTGCTCCGTATTGGTAATGATACTAGGAAAATTGGCTAATCTGGTTTTAAGGATTTCAGGACTATAAAACTGTTCATCAAAATTGGCTTCGGCGGTTTTGGGTAATTTACTGAGCAAACTATTTTTATCAATTGCCCGTAACAAGCGGTGAATATTTTGACCTTTTTTATGAAAAAAAGTAACGGGTTGCAATAACACAAAGTCTTGATAATCAATTTGGTAGAGTTGGGTTAATTCATTTAAACGAATGCCAATTTTTGCATTTGGATAATTTTTTAAATCGTTTAATTTATTGCCCTTCTGGAAAGGGAAAATAACAATTACTTGCTCAAAGATTGGTGGAATGCTTGGGAATGGCTTTTTTGATATATTATACTCCGAACGAAAAGCATTAATCTCGGCAAAACCCACCGTGTTTTTTGCTAAACAAACGTACAATAATTCATCATCCTGACGGAATTCCACGCCTACCACGGGTTCAATATTGGCTTTTCTGCATAGAGAAACAAAATCAAAAATGGCCGAAGTCGTATTGATATCGGTTAAGGCGAGTGTTGTAACGCCCATTTCCACGGCTTTATTCACTAAGTCCTCAACGGATACGGTGCCGTAACGGAGGCTATAAAAGGTATGACAGTTAAGATACATAATCATTGAAGTACTTTAGAGGTACTTTAAGGTACATTATTTTGCATGAGTGAAGCATTACGGGTATTCAAATCAATATTTAAGGCTCTACCAATTGCATCGGTTCCGTATCTATCCCGTATTCTATCCATGGCATAATACAAAGGAGCGAGTTTGGCTTCATCGTCAAATAAATTCAATTGCTGGGTGCCACGAACGAGTTTGCTGAATCGAACACCAATCAATCGAATCAATAAACGGCGCTCGTAGAGTTTATCAAAAAGTTCCAGAGCATGTTTTGTCATCACTCTATCCGAAGCCGACATTTGAATAGAAAGTTGTTTGGTGAAGGTATTAAAATCACTGTACCGAATCTTTACCGTGATACAACAAGCACAAAAACCACTTTTTCGTAATTCATAACAGAGTTCTTCCACCAATTTTAGTAAAACTCGCCTTAGAAAATCAACGTCGGTTGTATCTTTTTCAAACGTGATTTCTTTAGAGGCTGATTTAGGGTCGTGGTAGGGAACGATGGGAGAAGTGTCAATGCCATTGGCTCGTTCCCAGAGCATTGTCCCTAATTTGCCAAAGGTTTTTTCGAGCATTTTAAGAGGTATTTTGCTCAAAACCCCAATATTGGTGATGCCCATATTTCTGAGTGTTTGGGTCGTTACTTTACCACACAAGGGAATTTTGGAAACGGATAAAGGGGCTAAAAATGCTTGTTCTTGTCCCTGAGAGATTTGCAATTGTCCAGCGGGTTTGGCTTCATTGGTCGCCATTTTGGAAATCGTTTTATTGCCCGATAAACCCAGACTAATGCTCAAGCCCGTTTCTTTAGTGACTTTGGTTCGTAATTCTTTGACAAACTTCCACGTACCGAAAAACTTTTCCATCCCCGTCATGTCCAAGTAAAATTCATCAATGCTCGCTTTCTCAACTACAGGGGCATTATCCACCATAATCTGAGTAACCATCGAAGAATATTGACTGTAGGCCTCAAAATCCCCCCGCAAAATAATGGCATCGGGACAAAGTTGTCGGGCTACTTTCATGGGCATTGCCGAACGAACGCCAAACAATCTGGTTTCATAACTACATGCCGCCACCACCCCACGATCACTATTTCCTCCCACAATGACGGGTTTCCCCTCCAGCCGACTGTCACGTAACCGTTCAACGGAAACAAAGAAACTGTCTAAATCTAAGTGAGCAATGGCACGGTTTTGCATAAAAAATCTATCTTTTGTTAGTTTTACATAATTTTATTATCTTTGTTTTAGGGTAACGATCTATTTTAGATACGAAATTTACTTATAATTTACACATAATTCCAAACTTATGGATACTTATTTTAGTCAAAACTTACGTTTTTTACGTAAAAATCAAGTAGAGAAGACTTCTCAGGAGAAATTTGCTGAAGTAATAGAGATAAAAAAACCAACCTTGGGTTCTTACGAGAGTGGAAGGGCGGAACCTAAATATGCGGATTTGATAAAATTAGCCAATTACTATCAGGTAAACATTGGCGATTTATTAACCAAAGATTTATCAACCCAAACCCATGTACAAAAAGCTCCAGTAGCGAGTAATTTGCGGGTGTTGGCCACTACGGTAAATTCCGAGAATGAAGACAATATCGAATTTGTGCCTATCAAAGCCGTGGCAGGATACGTGGAAGGATACGGGGATTTAGAGTTCATCGAAACTTTGCCCGTTTTCCAAGTGCCATTTCTGCAAAAAGACAAGAAGTACCGAGTCTTTCCGATTCAAGGCGAGTCCATGTTACCCTTAAAAGAAGGGTCGTATGTGTTTGCCGAATACATTGAAGATTGGAGGAACATCAAGAATGGAACGGTCTGTGTCATTGTGACCAAAGACGAAGGGATTGTCCTTAAAAAAGTGTTCAATTATCTGGATGATAAGAATTTATTAGTGCTTAAATCAACTAATGAGCGATTTGCTCCGTATCCCGTCATGGGAGAAGATATTAACGAGTTGTGGAAATTTGCGGGGTATTTTCAAGGGGAATTTCCGAGTTAGATACTTCCAACTAAAAGAAAGTATGAGTTTCAGCATGGAGTGCATCAAAAAGTGTGGGGTAATCAGATTTATGTTTTAAAGAATCATTTTAAGTTAGTCCATTGAACCCAATAATTTTTTAATTAAGTACATCAAGAATATTTTGTCCCACACTTTTTGATGCACTCCAAACTGAATTGCATACAATTATTTTAGGGTAGGTTGAATGGGATGAGTAGAATTTAAACTTTATTTTTTGTAGGATAAACACAATTCAAAGCCCCAATTTCATGCCTGCATTATGTTTTTTTATATCCTCAATTCGAGTATATCTTTGAATCATTGCCGATGTTTTATGCTTAGATTGTCGCATGATTTCTGAATCATCAGCTCCATTTATTTTAGCAATTGTAATAAAGGATGCACGAAGCGAGTGGGCGGAGAACTCTTCCCCAAAATAGGTTTTTACTAAATCATTTACGGTTTTGTCGGTGAGTCTGTCCTTGGTTATTCTATCCCCTTTTCGTACCCTAACAAAAAGAGCATTGGTAGTTTTTTCTAAGGTTTTTATCCAAATTTGCAATGTCCTAATTGGGCATAAAACTGCTTCTGGGCTGTAAAAAATAGCTTTTTCTTCATAATCTCCGTACTGATTTGTCTTACTTTTTTGCATAGATACGACTAAACCCTCTTCCGTGAAATTCAAATCCTCAACATTTAATGCCACTAATTCAGACCTTCTGAAAGCTCCCGTAAAACCTAATAACAAAAGCGCTTTATTTCTTAAATCGGCATGAGTTTTCGTTTCGAAGTCTCTTAAAAGCTGCTTTAAAATATTGAGTTTAAATGCGGGTGCTTGTTTCTGTCTGACTCCTTTTGTTCGTTTAATCCCTTCCATTACAATTCTAAAAATACGATTCTGAGTAGGAGTTTCCAAATTGTTGAATTGGTGCAATTTTGAAATAGCGGCGAGCCTCCGATTTATGGTCGCCCATTTGCAAGTATCCGCCAAATGAGAGACATAAGCCGCCAATGTTTCGGGAGAAACTGGAAATGGAATTTGTCCATTGGTTTCACACCATTCATTAAAATCTTTGAAATCGGATTTATATGCCCGTTGCGTATTAACTGCACCTTCCAACCCTAAACGTCCGTATTCGTTAACTTTCTCTTTTATCTCAATGGATAAACTATTTGATTGCCTGTTTGTAATTGATAAATGAGTCTCCATAAGTCATGTTTTCAAATAAAATCAAAATTTCAAAATTTGGGTCAATTTTTAAAATGAGCCACGAAAATCATCATTTTAATACAATGAGATTTAGTGATTTGTGTTAAAGTTATTTATAAACCTTTTTTAATAGATTCTCAGGAGGTTCATTCCTGATTTATATTTTATAGGATATTGATAATCAGATTATTAACTTTTACTTAATTGTTTTTATGATATCTTCTTCATATCAATTATTTTGTTGTTTCGCTTGTAATTCAATTAATAAATACCTCAACAAGTCATTCTTGATTGATCAATGGGTTAGTGGGTCATTTTTTTCAATTTATTTTATTTTACCATGTTACTTTTGATAATATTCAATTATCAAAAGTAACATTTTGCTTTAAAATCGACTAATTCTTAAACTTACTTAAAAATTAATCGATTGAGAATTTATTATTCTTCGTATAGTATCAGAGAATTCGTTTTAATTTGATTCTCAGACGTTTTATTTTGACAAAAGTGAATGTTAAACGTTTGATTTTCAGTAATTTGCCTTTATCATTTAACTATTTAAAAGTGTATGTTGAAATGGAATTATGTAAATAATGACTCTAAAATTACCTCTGAATGAATTTTTTCATTACGATATCAACTTTATGTCGCTGAATATTTAGCAAACAGTATTGTAATAATCATTTTTTAGTTTTGGTCACTTCTTGAAAACCAACCTTTATCTTCTATGCGCCTAATTGCTTTCTTTGTTTGACAGGAATGTTTAGCTTCACATAAATGAATTAATCCAAAATTTCTTTTAACACATACAAAATAATTTTAATTTTAGAAAAATCAAAATTATAGTTCCTTTATCAATCCTAGAATGGGTGCTTGATGGATAGAAATCGAATCTTCAAATGATTCATCAATTAGTGTCTCCTTGGGTATTCCTCGTAAATCTTTCCAAATATCTACTAATTCGTTATTAACCAAAAATCTTCCAGAAATTTTAACAGTAATGTCAAAGTCGTTAGTATTCTTGACTTTTTCTCGAATTATTTCAGATTTATTTGTAATAACTAAAGGGACTATTGTTTCAACTTTCGGTGCTTGTACGTCTCTTTTAGGAGTGATATATGTTGTAATTGCTTCAATTGTACTTACCTTTTCTTTTACATCAGCCTTCCCTAATTCTTCAATATCTTTTTTGGAAACTTTTACGTTTCCATTTAAAAAATCTCTTTTTAGTTCTGGTGATAATCTTTCAACTCCTTTGGAAAATTCGGCATCACGGCGAATGGTTTTTTCATTAATCCCGTATTGTTCCGCTAATTTTTGTGAAGTTCTTAAAGATGTTCCTATTGAAGAAAAGTTATCAGTTTTCTCAATTTTCTTTTCTTGATTATACTTCAAACCACGATAATAGGCAATTTCATTGGGAGACATATTTCGTCTGCCTAACTGTAAATCAATCATCCAAGAAATTACGTCATCGAGAGACTGAAACTTCATGATACTTACCGCAAACGAAACATTATTTTCCGTACAAATTTTGTAACGATTATGTCCGTCAATTAGAACAAACTGTTCTTTATTTGTCGCTGAGTCTGGATTAATTACTTTTTGCGTAGTTTGCCAAATTTTAAGACTATCTTGACAACCATTTGCTAAAATATTGGCTTTTAGTTGCCCTATTTCATCGTTGTCTAAGGATCTGATTAGATCTTTAAGGACAGGAAGAATTACAATATTTTTTTTAATTCCTTCATCATTCAAAAGCATATTTGTTAAAGATGCTTTTGCTTTTGCTTGAATTATATCTTTTATGTCTTTTTTCATGATTAGATTTTAATTTAGTATTTCATCAATTAATTCATCGTACGCAATCGCCACCACTGACTTACTTTTAAAATTAAAAAGTTGCTCTTTCATTGCTTGTGCTTTTGAAACATCTACATTCTTTCTGATTTCTGTTTGGAAGACTTTGACGTTTGCGTAAGTATCACGCACAAATTTCTTGAATCCTTCATGAACCATATTTTTCTCCACCATCGTAAACAAAATCCCCTCAACAGCCACATTCCTCCCACTATATTTCCCGATGTCATTAATAACCTTAAAAATGGTATCTAAACCCACAACTGCACTTGACTCAGGTTGAACTGTTACCAAACAACTATGACTTGCGTTGATGGCGTTCTGGGTAAGTAAGCCCAAACTTGGCGGACAGTCGATTAATACAAAATCATAATTTTCGATTAAAGTAATATTTAATGCCGCACTCAATCTATGCTGATTAGAAATGGCAGTCAGTAGCTCCGATTCAATTTTTTGTAATTTCAAATCAGAAGGGACAATGTATAAATTCTCATTAACTTCAATCTGATTCAGTAATAAATCAATATCCAACATAGAATCAGCAACTTGACCATTTTCAGTACTAACTTCAAATATCTGAGAAAGATTTCCTTGAGAATCCATATCAACCATAAGAACCTTCAATCCTCTACGAGCCATTGCTTCTCCTAAAACTGCAGTTGTGGTAGTTTTGCCAACACCACCCTTATTGTTGACAATTGAAATGATTTTTGCTTTGTTGGGTAGATTGCCAAATCCGTAGCTATTTAAAATCGGGAGAAGTTTTTGCCAATTTTTTTCACTTAAATCTTTCTTGTCAGATAATGCAATTGATAAAGCCCTTCCTTTAATTCCAGCTTCTTTTTCAAGACCTGTAACATTCAATGAAGATTTCATTTTGAGAAATTTGTCAATTTTATTGATGTTCATAATAAGGATTTTTATTTTTACGAATGTACAAATTTTATACAAATATGTATATATTATTTTGTATATTTATACATATTTGTATTTTTCTCCAAGTGGACATTATGTCCACTTGGAGAAAATGTCCACTTGAAAAACAAAAACCGTAAGATCAAGAATCTAACGGTTTTATAAGTTGTGTCATATTTTTCTAAATTTTCTTAGCTACCAATCCTAAACAAGTTAAAATATAAGCCGTACGATTTTTTACTTTTGGATATAAACCATTTTCAAATTCAATGTGAAGTGTTACAAATTTATCCAATAAATCTTTTCGTGTTAGTATTTCAGTACGAACCTTATCCTTCAAATTGTAACTTTTAAGAAGTATCTCATGTACGTGTTCAAACACCAATTTGGGATTAACGTTTACTGCCTGGACAAAATCGGCTTTGTCCGAAGAAATAGTATCAAAAATGGTACTTATAGAAAATTCCAAATGAGTTACATTTCGTTGTTTATTTCCATAATGTTTATACTCAAATTTTATCGGTGACCGTGGTGTGGTATTAATTTCGTCCATTGCTGTGTTTAGCACTTTACGCTTAAAGTCTTTTAGGTTTTGGTAAGTTCCTTCTGGGACGTTTAATAATTTTCTGAGTTCATTAATCGAATAAATGAAAGTATAACGATTTTGTCCAATGTGACTTTTTAATAATTTATAAAGTAAAGTTGAATAAGTATGTTTGAAATTGAGAACAGTAACAAAATCATATTTTGCATATTTATTCCCAAGAATCAAATATTCAGAAATTTCGGGATTTGACTTAAACACCAAGAAACCGCTTTGTTTGTAATTATAACTTATCTCGGAAAATATAGGCAAATGTCGGAACTCTATTTCTGGATGATTAACGTCATATAAAGTCATTTTTTTCTCTGACATTTTTGATGTAGTTTCCTTAATTTGTTCGACGGTCATATATTGTTTTACAAAGGCAATAGGTATTTTAATCATCAACCCTTTTTCACGATCAATTTTTTCATAATTGATCTGATTGACGAACATTTCATACATCTTCTGTTCAATTCTCGTAAAATCAATTTGACTAATAATTAATTTTTGAGGAAGATAGTTATGACTCCTGTGTTCAATGTACTCTTGCTCCAAATATTTGTTTGGTTCAAGCACAATTTGATTATCATCATTATTCAGAATAAGATTCATCATGAATGGATTAAGATTGAATATAAGAGAAGCAAATATAATAAAATATTTCCAAAAAAGTCCCCTTGCAGCTAAAAAAAGTCCCCTTACAAGAGTTTTAAATATAAAAAAAGTCCCCTTGCAGCTAAAAAAAGTCCCCTTACGCTTTATAACTAATTGTAAATCAATAAGTTACAAGACCTCTAAATCAATCAAATTTTATTTGAGAAATCTATAAATCAATGAAAGATTACTAAAAATAAAAGTATTTAAGTTAAATTTTGCTAAAAACCTGTCTTTTACCCTATCAAAATAGAGCATTATTTACCCTTGTAAATTATTTGATAAATAAACGTACTATTTTTTCTAAAAAAAGTCCCCTTAAGATATTAACTTATTGATTTTCAAATAGTTGCAAAAAATAAAAAAGTCCCCTTAGTACATTTTTTAATATTTACATCAAGTGTTTGTTAAAAGACTAAAAGCGTAAATCATTAATAACAAGGTATTTATCTTTTATATTTGAATGAATGATTTTAATATTCCCCTTTTAAACACGGTTCTTCATAACTTTCACTTAATAAAATCTTTATTCATCCATTCATAAGATACTTGATTCATCTAAAATCAATACTTTACGAAAAAAAAGTATATAAGTCTTCTAAAAAAGTCCCCTTAGGTAGAAAAATATACTTAAAAATAATGATTACAGCAATACTGATAATTATAACCATCTAATTATCAGTATTTTATATATTTATAGTTACTCAAAAATGAAATATAGATACCCATTTGAATACTCTAAAAAAAGTCCCCTTAGAGATAATAATAGAATTTATATCAAACTATTAATATCAAAACAAAGTCATAAATATCTAATTATCAACATGTTAAAAATTGATAAAATTGTATAAATACTTCATTTTATTAATATATGCGTAAAATATGAATGACTTTCTGGATCATGGAAAAAGTCCCCTTGCGTTGATTTCATCCAAGTGGACATAATTATCTACTTGGATGAAATAAGAAAAAAACTATTTAATTTTCAACATAGTTCAATCTTTTAATTTTACAAAATCAGATTTTTTTACAAAATATGAATCTGTCATAGAGTCACATTGCACAATCTTAGCTAAATTTTCAAGATGAGAATACTTCGATTCATTGGTTTTCAAAACTACCGTCCAAAGCCAGAAAACAGACGGGGAAATAGAAATCTCCAGTGAAATACTGCTATATTTCCCAATTCCAACCAGTAAAACCATTTTAGGTTTATTACA
>JACMRQ010000199.1 GCA_014376355.1 Arcicella sp.
AGAGCGACTGTAATCATTCCTGCATATTGCAAAGCTGGACAGAATGAGGCAGTTACCTCTTTAAATTTTCCTTTATGATTTTCAAAAAGATAGCTTTTAGGCGAATGTGGAAAGGTAAGATTATCCATTCTTCCACCCATAAATACATCTAAATCACCATCTTTATCAAAATCGTTTACTGAGATTGTACTCGAAAAAATAGCTAAGTTCTGAGGAAAAGCAAGCGTATTTTTAATGAAATTTCCTTTACCATCATTCAAAAATAATCTTGGGACAGATACGAATCCACGGGAATATTCGGTACTTCCACCCGTAATCAAAAGGTCTAAATCTTTATCATTATCAGCGTCAAAAAATTCAGCCGCTAAGTCTTCTTCCATCTTTCCGAAGACCTCTAAATGCTTGGAAATAAAACCACCTTCCGCATTTTGAATGAATATTTCCCCCGATTGTCTTGCCGCACCTCCCACAAAAATATCTTCTAAACCATCGTCATTAATATCACCTTTTGCCATGCAAGGTCCTAATTGTGAATATTTTTGAGGTTGTAATCTTCGTAAATAATAATCAAAAAAGGGAGTCTCTTGGTGTTTGAAATTTAAGTGTGAAGTTTCATAAAAAATGTTGGTTGAAATGTTCTGTTCAAGCCAAGGCATAACTTTTTTATCCACAGATGCGTCTTTTTCACTCACAATAATTGCTTGATTAGCATTCAGATTTCGTAAAATTTGAATATTCCCACTTGCCCAAAGTACTTTTAAAGAATCAATTTTCTGACTATTCCCCAAACCAAAATGTAAACGATTATCCACCGTTGAGGCATAGCCTCGAACGGGAGATTGTTCTCCCATTTGGGCTTGACTATTGCTATAAATCCATACTTTTGCTCCAATTCCTGCCAAGTTGCCTGCTTTACCTTTTAACTCAATTCTCAAGAAATTATGCGTCGTATCTGTTGCTGATTTCCGCAATTCATTCCGCATCACAAACGCTTCTTGATTCATATTATTAACCACCAAATCCAAATCACCATCGTTGTCAAAATCAGCGTAAGCCGCTCCTTGCGAGATTGAACTTTCCGTGATGCCTACCGAAATAGATTGGTCTTCAAAAGTTAAATTATGATTATTATGGTAAAAAAAATTGGCTTTTTTTACCGCTGCAAATTCATCTAAATGTTTCCGCCAATTTTTAACCTGTTCAGGATTCATACTTGGTGAACTACCACCACCAAAACCGTATTCACTTTGCCTTTCTTCTTGTGTAAAGGCAATAAAATCGTTATTGGTTAAATCTTTGGCAAGTCCATTGCTGATGTGAATATCTCGCCAAGCATCATTGTCAAAATCAGCCATTAAAACACTCCAACTCCAATCGGTTTCGGCAATGCCCGCCAAGTGTCCAATTTCCGAGAAAAGAGGTTCATTGTTTTTCCTGTTTCCTTGATTCAATTGTAACATATTTCTTGAAAATTGCTGTTGATAACCAAGACTTCGTTGCATTTCAAATTTTTCGGGCGTGAAGCCCAAAACCATCATTTTTTTTCGTTCATTAGTATTCGGCATCATATCCAAAACTGCTAAATCGGGCAATAAATCGTTGTTAATATCGGCAGCGTCAACGCCCATACTACTAAAACTTTGGTGCTTGGTAGCGGTGGAAATAATGTTTTTAAAATGACCTCTTTTATCATTGAGCCAAAAACAATCATTGCTTAAATAATCGTTGGCAACATAGATATCGGGGTAATTATCTTGGTTAAAATCAACGATTATAACCCCCAAACCGTAGCCATCTTCTTTAATGCCTGTCTGTTTAGAGACGTCAACAAAATGTTTTTTCGGGCTATCATTCCGATACAATTTATCAGCGGCAGGTGCATTACCCGAAGAATCAACGGGAACTAAACGATTGGGTTGTGGCTCAAAAAGTTTATGATTCAATAAATACATATCCAAATCACCATCTTTATCATAATCTAAAAAAGCCGCTTGGGTCGAAAATCCAGTATCTGCCAAACCGTATTCCTCCGCTTGTTCTTTAAAGGTGGGTATTTTCTCACCTTGATTGACAAAAAGCAAGTTTTTGCGTTTTTGCGGGTCTTTAAAATGCGACACACAAAGATAAATATCCTGCCAACCATCTTGGTTAATATCAATGACACTTACGCCCGTAACCCATTGTGTGTGGACTATTCCTGATTTTTGGGTGATGTCCTCAAACTGTAATGATGAACCAACTGAATCTCCTTTATTTAAGTACAATTTACAAGCTACTTGACTCGCTCCGAAAAACACATCTTGTAAACCATCATTATTAAAATCTCCCACGCCCACGCCCGAGCCAATGTACATGTATTCGTTGGTATAGAAATTAACAGAATCGCTTTCTGTGACTTGATTATTAAAAGTTATATTCGTTTCAGAAGATGGTAGCGTTGTAAAAAATAATCCTTGCTTCGATTTATTCTGACAGCTAAAAAAAACTATGTTAATCAACAATAAGGCGAATCTTTTAAAGATTAATGATTGCTTTACTTGAAAATATTTTAACATAATTTTTATTTTTGGTGGGACAAGTGTCATAAATGTCTGTTTAAACTATTGCAACAGGTTGGAATCCTGCCTTACTTTTTCTTACCCCACACAGAAACTCCTTTGTTATTCAAACCCGTAAAAACAACGGAGGCTTTCTTGTTTTCCCAATCATGCCCTGCTTGCACATTCACTTTTTCGGTTGTTCCATCACTCCATTTCAAAGTTAGCCAAGGGGCAGTATAGCTCCAAGTGCTTGCAAGGTCATTATTAAGCGTTTTATTAGCATTTATTTTTAAATCAACCGACTTCTGAAAATCGGGTGATGATTGTTCTTTGTCATAACCTGGTACCACACTGTAACCAAAAACAATTCGTTCCCAATCACCAATTAATTGCGATTCTTCCACGTTTTTATTTTCTTCGTACGCATATCTTTCGGGCGATACTACTGGCCAACCATCTTCGGTCCATTGAATTTTTCGAACGTGCAGAATCATGTAAGCACTCTGATTTCCTGGTCTGCCTTGATGAGCCATGAAATATTGTCCATTATCGGGATTTTGAAATACCGAACAATGCGAAACCCCTTGCCATCCACTGTGTCCATTAAACTGATAAGGAGCTAAAATCATTGGTTCGTGATCAACGTCTTTATTAGCATCAATACCATTGTAATCATAAAAAGGTCCTGTGGGTGAATCGCTCCGACAAACTCGCACATTGTATTTTGTGGCAAGCCAATCGTAAGCGATAAATAAGTAATATTTTTTGAGTTCTTTGTTATAAATAATCTCCGCACCTTCAATGTTACCGTTATATTTTCCACCCGTAAAACCTCGGTTAGCAATCCGCTTTCCCTTATCACCTTGCGACAAAGCCAAGTCTGTGGACGGGTTTAATGGAAGCATATAAATACCATCCCAACCTGAACCATAATAGAAATACTGCTCCCCAGTTGGCGTTGTTACCACCGTAGGGTCAATGGCATTGGTCTGGCGAGAATTATCATTCAGCGATACCACAACGAGTCCTTTTTCAGTCCAAGGTCCTTCAGGATTTGTTGCCGTTGCCAAGCCAATTACACTTCTACG
>JACMRQ010000200.1 GCA_014376355.1 Arcicella sp.
CTAAATTTGCCAAAGATTTGCCGTTTGAACCAAATCTTTCAGCCATTGCTTGGCAGTAGTGTTCGCTTCTTTTTTTCATAAAATAAACTATGCAAGCACTCTGCCAAGTTTTATTTAAACCCTTTTCGTCAAATGTCTAAAAGAAAACAAAAAAATATGAATTAACTACTTTTGAATATATTTAAAGAATAAGTATGCAATTTCTATTTTTTTTCAAAATTGAATAAAATATTCATAACTTAGCATCATTAATAAACGTACATCATTAAGCCCTTAAATTTATCTATGTCAAACACTACACATTTACCCAAGCCTATGACCCGCCAGCAGGTAGCTGATACGCTCGGTATTAATCCAAAAACTCTTTCGAGATTTCTTAAAAAAGAAGGCATTGAAATTGAACCTCGTGCCTTGCTGAGACCAAAATTAGTTACAATGATTATTCAAAAGTTTCAAGGAGAAGAAGATATGTCCGATTAAGTCCAATTAAGTCCGATGAAGCCTATTGTTTTCATGGATTTTAAAGTAAAACTTTGAATTATGAAAAACGTATTTCAAAAATGCCGAATTTGATACGCTGGACGCAGACGATATTGGAGGGTAGCAAAATGTTTTATTTTTAAATTATTTGAGGAAATGAAAAAAAGTAAAAAATCTTGGTTCAGAGGATTTGTAGTAGCAGGTGTATTTGCTTTTTCTGTATTGAACCTATCTGTTGATTTTCAGCGAGATGCTGATGGAGGGATTGACATTACAACCCTAAGTGTTACAAGTCAAAAAGCACAAGCAGTCTGGTACGATTATCTTATAGGAGCAATGGCGTGTCCTGGAGCTGGAACTCCATGTTCAGGTGCTTATGGCGGAAATACACAAATCCAACTATAGCTCAAGAGGATTAGAGTTAAAAACGCATCCTACTCTTTATATATTACTCAGTTTTGTAAAATAATCATGTACAAAAACTGGTAATCAGATTGTTAAAACTTGCTGTTTTGCAAATCTGTATATCTTGAGTATAGAACACAATTCAAAATTCAAACTGGGATAGTGCCTTTCTCGTAATACTTAAAATTTTATCAAAAATTTGGTGAGTGTTATAAGAAGGTACTATTCAAACTATAATCCATGATAAAATATTTGACATACTTTTTCTCGTTGTTGTTATTATTATCTTGTGATGATAATGAAAACGGTAAATTCAAGAGATTGATAAGTGAGTATAATCTTGATGAAATTAAACATTTTGAGCATTCTTATGGACAAGCCATTAGAATGTATGTTCAAAATAATATTATTTCCATTTCAAATAGCCCTAAATTTCAAATTTTTCAATATAATTTAGATGGACAATTAATCAAAACTTTAACTAAGCCTGGTGGTGCTCCTTGGGAAAGCCATGCTCTGTGGCATTTTTCTTTTTCGGGTAATGGAAGTCGTTATTGGGTTCATGACTATGATAAGCAAATGTTAAAGTGTTATGACTACAAAAAAGATTCAATGATTCTTTACAGGAAAGAAATTACACAAGGGAATGTGCATCTTCTTGATGACAATAGATTTATAATTCCTCGTACAGATTGTATAAACAACAAATATTTTTTCTCAATTTATGATATAAAAAATCAAAAATATGTAGCTGATATTTCATTAAATGATAGCTTAAATATTAAATCTACAATAGTTAATAAAAGAGATTTGAGTATGTATTTACTTTCAGGGGGATTTTCAAGCTATAATATGGGGGATGAAATATTATATTATATGTATAACGTAGGGAGATTTATAATAATGAATAAAAAAACGCTATCGTTTAAGATTTTCAAAGATGTTCATAACCAGCCTATCCCAACTGCATATTTGAAAAATGGGATAGTTCATCTATCAAATAAAAATTCAATTATCACATTGAGTGGAGCGATTGACAATAAATATGTGTATTTGTTGAGTCCGAAAGATGAACCAGTTAATGTGAAGTTGAGGTCAGCAGACAAATTCTTTATAGATGTATATGAAAAACACAATGGTAAATATTTAAAAAGTATAAATGTTCCTTTACTCGATGATGGTGTAATTCCAATGAGAATTGCTATTTCTGAAAAAAGACTAATTATATCATACGATAATCAGGAAATTTATATTTATAATTTTGATAACTCAATTGTCGGAAAGTTATGAAAAATATCGCTGTATTTATAAACTTAATAATATTTTTGTTGCTAATTGTACTATCCTATGCAGTATTAATCAAAATGTTGGATTTTCAGAGATGGGTTGAAGTTCCGAATAGTTTAGATTTTGTTAATGTTCATCGACTTTATTGGATAGATTATTTTATTCCAATAGTTGAATCAATAACATTGGTTGCTTTAATTTTTGAATTCTCGTTAAAATTAGGGGCTTATCTATATTTTTTTTTGATGTGCATATATACTTGCTATGTATATTACAAACTATATGTATCGCTTGATGGTGATTGCTCTTGTGGCGGTATTTTCAGTCAGTTAACAATGACACATCACTTATGGTTAAATTTATCATTGGTATTTTTATCTGCTATACTAATTATTTTAAATTACAAAGTCTCAAACAAAGCTCTGAAAAATGGTTAATTTTAACAATGAAATTTTAGTAGTAGAAAATATTAGTAAAACTATAGATAAGAAAATAATACTTAATGGTATTACTTTTTCCATGAGACAAGGAGATATACTTGGCATAGTTGGTCCTAATGGTTCAGGCAAAACAACATTACTAACAGCTATATCTGGAATCTTGAAAATAGATAAAGGACAAATATCAATAGCTGATGAAATTAAATTAGGGGCATTAATAGATGAACCTATTTTTTATGACCATCTTACTGGATATGAAAATCTTAAACTTGTTGGAAAAATAAGAAATATCAATATTTCAAAACCTGATATATTAGATATTTTAGAAAAAGTAAATCTAAAAAATGATGCTAATAAGAAATTCAAAAACTACTCTTACGGTATGCGTCAAAGACTTGGTATAGCAGGAGCAATTTTTAACAATGCTAATTTGGTTATTTTAGATGAACCTACTAATGGTGTCGACCCTATGGGGATTAGGGACATAAGAGAAATAATACAAAAGCTAAATTATGAAGGTAAAACATTTATTGTAACAAGTCATAATTTATCAGAAATTGAAATTATTTGTAGTCATTTACTTATTCTGAAAGAAGGAAACGTAATCTTTGGTGGACTAATTACAGATTTACAAAAATCAAACAACACAACTAATGTAGAATTAGGCTGTGAAAATATGAAGAACCTTCGTGAAGAAATCCTTAAAATGCCTAAATTTATCGAAATAATTAAAGAAAATGAAGAATTTATTATCATTTCTGTTATGAATGATATTTCTCTTGCTGAGGTTAATAGTTGGTGTTATGAGCATAATATTAATTTATCAAGATTAAGAATATTTAAAGATGATTTAGAAAGTAAGGTTTTAGACCTTTTGTAATTATAAAATTTAAAAGAAATATCCCGTTTAACTGTTTAATCATGAAAAATATTTTTAATACTATCTCAATAGATTGGTTCATTTTAAGTCGCCTCAAAAGTTTTTTTTGGAGCATGATTTTATGGTTTTTATGTTTAGTCATAATGTTAGTATTTGTCTCTAACATACATAAATTTATAATAGGTGTGGAGATATTTAAAGACGCTTTTACTTTTCCTATTGTTTACAATACTGTAAGCAATTTTGCAATTTTACCAGCTCACCTAATTTCCATTATACAAATATTGATAATCTGTAAAGATTTTACATTTAAAACTAATCGTTTATTTATAACAAATGGAAAGAGTAGAAATAGTTTATTAGTTAGGTGCTTAATCCGTGCAATATTATTAAGTCTTTTTACGACCATAGTAATCTTCGTTGTATCTACCATCTGTGGGTTAATTTATGGTGGAGAATTTTCTATTGATTCTATTCAGTCGGTTTTTATATTCTTTCTCCAAACACTCTGTTATTCAATTTATGCTATTGCAATTGCAACTGTTGTAAAAGATTTAGGAATTGCAAGTTTTGTATATATTATTTGGTTCGGGATAATTGAGCGTATCATCGCCCACATTGTGATTTATACTCTCAGACTACAAATTCTTGGAAATATATTTCCTGGCAAGCTAATAGAAGATAAAAATAGTTTAATTGCTATACAAAGCATTTCACCATATCATTCAAATTGGCATAACCCATTAGCGTGGGCTTTTACTTTTTTCTGGGTAATTTTTTCTCTTTGGATTATTTCAAATACTTACAAGAAAGTACATTTTTGACATAAATTAAATTCAAAACTCTTTATGTTAGAATGAATCTTAAAACCAGTTTTCGTAATTGCCTAAAGTATGTTATTTTGCAATTAAAAATCTCCTCAATGCAAAAACCAATTTTAATAACCTATCTACTATTCATCTTAACCGCTTGCCAACCCAACAACAGCGAACAAATCAAAGAGGAAGAAGGAAAATCAAAAGTTTCTCAAACCACTGAAAACGTGGTTACGGTTAAATTGGCAGAAAGTAAAATCAAATCTTTTCCCTTGCAAGTAATGGCTACAGGTAAGGTAACTGCCCTTACACAAGCAAAAATTAATTTTAAAACTACGGGTATTATTGAGAAAATTATGGTTCAAAACAGTGCTACTGTGAAGGCAGGGCAGATTTTGGCAGTTTTAGATAATGCCCAACAACGCATAACCTTGCAACAAGCCCAAGACCATTTGCAAGATACAAGAGTAGAATTAAATAAATTATTGTTAGAATTTGGCGGAAAAGACCGTGATACTACTTCGGTTTCAAACCGTATCATGGAAAATATTAAAGCTAAATGCGGTTTTACTAAAGCCCTCACTAATTTACGAGATGCCCAACTCAAATTAGAATATACTTATCTCAAAGCTCCCTACGCTGGGGTAATTGCCAATCTCAAAACCAAAGCTTATAATTCAACACTTACTACTGAGCCTTTTTGTACAATATTGAGCCGTGAAAGTTTGGTTGTAGAAGTTTCAATTTTAGAATCAGAGTTAGGAATCATTACTTTGGGGCAGGTTGCTAAGGTAAAATCATTGGTGTATTCTGAAAGAAATTATGTGGGTAAAGTGTCAGAAATTAACCCTTTGGTCAATGAGCAAGGTTTAGTCTTGATAAAAGTACGAATCCAAAACCCAGACCAATATCTCTTGGAAGGGATGAACGCCCAAATAATCATTGAGAAAAACCTTCAAAACCAAATCGTTATTCCCAAAGAAGCCGTTGTAGAAAGGTCGGGCAAGAAGGTAGTTTTTGTTTATGAAAACGGTCTTGCCAAATGGAATTATGTAACGGTAGCCCACGAAAATAGCCAAGAAGTAGCCATTTCTGAAGGGCTAAAAGTTGGACAGAAAGTGATTGTAGAAGGTAACTTGAATTTAGGGCATGATGCGAAGGTGGTAGAAAGTGATTCCCCCAAGCTCTAATTCCCCAAAACCTAACCCCTAAATTAGATGGTTCGTTTCCTCTTACATCGCCCCATAGCTGTACTGATTACTACCTTTGCTCTGATGGCTTTGGGTTTGGTTACTTTTAATCAAATTCCAGTTTCATTGCTCCCAGATATTGCCATTCCTGAGATTACGGTGCAGGTAAGTTATCCAAATACTTCCGCTCGTGAACTTCAAAAAACGATTGTAAAACCCCTCAGAAATCAATTACAGCAAGTAAATCATCTTTCAGACCTCGAAGCTGAAACCCAAGACGGTTTAGCAATTATCAAACTCCGCTTTGATTTTGGTACAAATATCAATCTTGCCTATATCGAAACCAATGAGAAAATTGATGGAATTATGGGGCAATTACCCCGTGAAATTGAACGCCCAAAAGTTATTAAGGCGGGTGCGGGAGATATTCCAGTTTTTAATCTAAACGTTACCGAAAAAGGGCAAAATAATGGTTTTGGCTTACAACTTTCTGAATTTTGTGAGAATGTGCTTCGCAGAAGAATCGAACAAATGAAAGAAGTTGCTTTGGTGGATATGACAGGGCTTTCAAAACCCGAGGTAATCATCATTCCAGACCGTTCAAAATTGCAAAGTCTTGGCATTACAGAACAAATCTTGACGCAGACTCTACAAAAAAACAACATCGAATTAGGGAATTTATTGGTAAAAGACGGTCAATATCAATACAATATCCGCTTTGCTTCAACTCTCAAAACACAGGCTGATATTGAAAATATTTATCTAAAAATTGGCGATATTCAGAAAGGTGGAGAACGAGTTTTGCAATTAAAAGACCTTGCAAAAGTTAGTATTCAAGAACAAAAACTAAGGGGGCTTTATACCTTCAATGGTAAACGTGCTGTATGTCTTTCAATAATTAAACAGTCTGATACACAGTTACTTAAACTCAGAAAAGAGTTAAATGCTCAGATAGAACATTTCAAAGAAGATTATCCACAATTAGAATTTAGCATCAGTCAAGACCAAACAGAATTATTAGATTTGTCAATAAATAATCTCATTGGGAATATTTTGTTTGGTGGTTTGTGTACGTTTGTAATGATATTTTTCTTTATGAACGACTTTAAAACGCCTATCCTTATCGGCATTGTCATTCCCGTTTCGTTGGTCATTACCTTTCTATGTTTTTATCTATTCCATATTTCAATCAATATCGTTTCATTGGCAGGTTTGGTATTGGGTATTGGGGAAATCATTGACTCTGCCATTATTGTTATAGAAAATATTGAACAATATCGTGAAGAAGGACATCCGCTCGATGGAGCTTGTATTGACGGAACACAAGAGGTAATTATGCCTTTGTTTACCTCGATTCTAACCAATTCTGCTGTATTTCTACCACTCATTTTTATCAGCGGTATTGCAGGAGCATTATTTTTTGACCAAGCCATTGCAGTTTCGTTGTCTTTGGGAATTTCCTTGTTGTGTTCTTATACCTTAATACCTGTTTTGTATCGGCTATTTTATCTAAAAGAAGAGCGTTTGAAGGGATTTGTGCCTAAGAAAATTACCTGGTTAATGAGACAGTCTGAACGTGTTTATGATGGTTTGTTAAATTTAGTATTTAAACAAAAACTATTGATGTTAGGATTCTTTGTCCTGCTAATAATCATCACTATTCCAGTTTTTAAAAGCCTCGACAAAAGAGGAATGCCCATCATTAGTAGGACAGAATTAGAAGCAAAAATTGATTGGAATGAAGCGATTACGATAGAAGAAAATAATCGTAGAATTAATCAAATTATTAGCCAAATTGGCCCAAACAATAACAAAAATCTGGTTATTAGTGCGTTTGTCGGGCAACAACAATTTCTGTTAAATCGAGAATTACAGCAAAACTTCAATGAATCATTATTGAGTATCAAAGTAAAAACTAACAAAGAATTTGAGCAAACGAAGAAAGAAATTGAAGGAATTATTAAGGTGAAATATCCAACTGCCATTGCTTCGTTTGGAGCAGCTAAAAATGTATTTGAAGCCCTATTTAATACCTCAGAAGCACCGCTACAAGCTCGTATTGTGAGCAACAATAAAGCAGAAGTGCCTGATATTCAGACGATAACACAAGTATATCATCAATTGAATCAGCAAGGATTCCCTACGTCATTGCCTTCCCAACAAAGTAGGGTATATATTCAAGTTCTAACCGAAAAAATATTATATTATGAGGTTGATTACGAGCGAATTGTAGAAGTCTTGAAAACCATTTTTAACGAAAATAATTTAGGCAGTTTAAAAGCTGAACAGAAGTATATTCCAATTTTATTAGGCAGTAATTCTCAACAAATTGATGCCTTGATACAAAACGCAACTGTACTTAGTAATAAAGGACAAATTTTACCCGTAAAAGAACTGATAAGTATTTCAAACCAAAAGGATTATAAGTCTTTTTTTTCTGGAAAAAATGGAGATTTTATTCCTTTTGATTTTAATTTGACTAATCAAGAAATACCAAAAGCTCAAAATGAAATTCAGAATACAGTCTTGAAAAATGCCAATTTGAGTGTGAGTTTTACAGGAGGATACTTTCGTAATTTAGGTTTCGTGAAGGAATTGGGAATAATTATCTTGGTGGCAATAGCATTACTTTATTTCATCCTCACGGCTCAATTTGAATCCTTAGTACAACCTTTAATAGTTATGCTAACGATTGCCTTTGGACTTACAGGAGCAATGGTTTTATTGTTTTTTGCAGGAAATAGTATCAACATTATGTCGGCAATTGGCATGATAGTTTTAATTGGAATTTTGGATAATGATTCTATCCTCAAAATTGATACCATGAATCGTTCAAAAGATACCATGTCTTTAATTGATGCTATAAAATTATCAGGCAAGCGTAGGCTAAAATCTCAATTAATGACTTTTTTGACTACCATTTTAGGGCTTTTCCCAATCTTATTCTCTTCTGGACTTGGTGCTGAACTTCAAAAACCGTTGGCTCTTTCTGTGATTGGTGGAATGTGTTTAGGGTTGTTCATTTCGCTGTCTTTTATCCCTTTGATTTATTGGTTTATGTATAGTCAAGTCGGAAGGCGTATGCGTCTAAAATAGCTTGAGAATTTATAAGATGTCTTTTCATGTTGTTGTTTACCACATAAGATTACTCAATTTCATCAGAATATAAACCTGACTTTTATCTTATCCAGAGTATAAGACACAAATTTTAGTATTGTATTAATTTAAAAATAACTTAATTTGTCATTTAAACAATATTTAGTTCATTCATAAAAGTTGTATAATTTTAGTTATGTTAA
>JACMRQ010000201.1 GCA_014376355.1 Arcicella sp.
CTGAGGTAAAATGGCTGGAATTGTCTAACAAGATAAAAAGCTATTATAACGAACTTGTAGCATTGGAACAGCAAATCAAACTATTTAATGACGCTACAGCAAATTATTTTACTTTGCTTGAAGCAGAAAAACGAAAATTCTTTCTTGGAGAAAGTTCCATTTTTTTAATCAATAGTAGGGAATCAGCCTATGTGCAGGCAGCTATAAAATTGATAGAATTAAAAATAAAATATCAATCAGCTATCGCCGAATTTAAATTGGCAGGTGCGGCGAGGCTGTAATTAAATGAAATCACCAACACTTATCAGGAACGTCAATATTATCAACGAAGGAAAAAACTTTGTAGCTGATGTTTTAATTAAGGATGGTTTTATTTCTGGCATCGGTAAATTTCCTCAGTCCTCTGGTTATAAAATCATTGACGGAACAGGTAAACATCTGTTCCCGGGAATCATTGACGCACAAGTTCATTTTCGTGAACCCGGATTAACTCACAAAGGTGATATTTGCACCGAAAGTAAAGCCGCTGTTGCAGGTGGTGTAACTTCGTTCATTGATATGCCAAATACAGTTCCCAACGTATTGACAACGGAAATCCTAAACGAGAAATTCAGAATTGCAGCAGAGAAATCTTTAGGTAATTATTCATTCTTCTTAGGGGTGAATGGAAGCAATATTGACGCGATCATTAAAATGGACACCTCTCAATTTATAGGCATTTCAGACGATGGACTTTATTTTACCGGAAAAGGAAATTCGCTTGCTGATAATCCCGATACAATGACAAAACTTTTTTCAAGTTGTAAATCTATTATTGCAATCCATTCTGAAAATGAACAAATTATTGAGGATAACGAGAAAAGTTACAGAGCACAATATGGTGAAAATGTACCAATTGAATTTCATCCTTTAATTCGCAGCGAGGAAGCGTGTTATAAGGCCACTGAAAGAGCGATACAACTTGCTCTAATACACAAGGCACGCTTACACATTCTGCATTTATCTACTGAAGTAGAAACACATTTGTTTGAAAACAATATCCCTTTAGAAGAAAAGAGAATTACTACAGAAGTTTCTATTCACCATCTTTGGTTTTCAGACCAAGATTATCAGCGATTAGGTACACTTATAAAGTGGAATCCCGCCATCAAAACAGAAAAAGATAGAAAAGGTCTTTTAAAGGCACTGCTAGACGATAGAATTGATATAGTTACAACTGACCACGCACCGCATACTTTGGAAGAAAAACAAAAGCCCTATTTTCAATCTATGTCTGGAGCACCAATGGTTCAACATTCATTAAACATTATGCTTGAATTTTACAAACAAGGATTAATTAGTTTAGAGAAAATTGCCGAAAAAATGTGTCATAATGTAGCGACACTTTATCACATCGAAAAAAGAGGTTTTATTCGTGAAGGCTACTGTGCAGATTTAACACTGCTTGACTTAAACTCACCTTGGACGGTTAGTAAAGAAAATATTCTCTATAAATGCGGCTGGTCGCCATTAGAAGGAACAAACTTTCAAACAAAAGTTACGCACACTTTTGTAAATGGTAATTTAGTATATCACAATGGACGATTTAACGAATTTATACCCGGTCAAAGATTAAAATTTCATATTCAAAAATAAAATCATGAAGCCACTTGCAAGCAATATTATTAGTAACACTTTACAAGATTTTAAAAATTTGGTAGGGATTAAATTTGAGATGTACAACAGTCTTTTTACTTCTCTTCCATTTCATAGAGTAGAAAAAACTGGAGTTTTATTGTCTTTATTCTTGTTGAACTGTGAAGAAGGTTTTCGTAAAGAACAAAGTCCGGCTGATATTATCAATTCCTTTTTTCAACAATATACCACTTACCAGAACGAGCAGGAGCAAACAGATCTGCTGTTTAGATTTATACAATATGCAGAACGGCAAGTAGTGCTTTTCGATGCCCTGGAAGATGCAGCCTTCAGCAACGTACATGATATGCATGGTATAGGTACATTAAAACAGTTAGAATCAGAAGTGCTGCAAACCAATTCGCAAGCTCAATTATTTGGGAAGCTGAAAGACTTCTCCATTCGGCTGGTACTAACTGCTCACCCGAATCAATTTTATCCAAAAGAAGTGCTGGGTATTATTCATGACTTGGCAAAAGCGCTCGTCGATGATGACACACTTCTGGTAAATACTTACCTGAAACAATTAGGAAAAACCCCCTTTTTCAAAAAATTGAAGCCCAGTCCTTACGATGAAGCGGTAAATTTAATATGGTTTTTGGAAAATGTATTTTACCAATCGGCTGGACAAATTTTATCTAATCTTGAAAATCAGTTTCCTGATGCAATAGATGAAAAGAATCCTTTGATACGCATGGGTTTCTGGCCAGGCGGCGACAGGGATGGAAACCCTTTTGTAAAATTTGAAACAACTTTAAAGGTAGCCGAAGCGTTACGTGGCAGTATAATCAAGTGTTATTACCGTGATGTGCGTCAATTGAAAAGACGTCTTACGTTTCAAGGAGTTGAAAATGTTCTGGCTGTATTAGAAGATAAACTTTATAACAACTTGTTTATCCCGGGTTATAAAGCGGATCTTACCGAAGTAGAAATAAAGAATACTCTTTCTCAAATCAGGGAAACACTAATAGAACAACATAATAGTTTATTTCTGAATCTGGTGGACAATTTACTGAGTAAAGTGAAAATCTTCGGATTATATTTTGCCTCACTGGATGTAAGACAGGATAGCTCTATTCATACACAGGTATTAGATGTCATCGCTGAAAAAACTTCCGCTCTTCCAAAAAATTATAAAAATCTTTCTGAAGAACAAAAAATTGTTGAATTACAAAGTATAAATGGGAAGTTTGATTTTTCAACTATTGAAAATGAATTAGACAAAGATACCCTTGAGACGATTGCCGCCATAAAAACCATTCAGAAAATAAATGGGCCAAATGGCTGCCACCGTTATATTATTAGCCATAGTACCAGTGCTTTAAATATTATGGAAGTGTATGGATTATTTTTATTGAGCGGATGGAAGAAAGAAAAACTCAGCATGGATATAGTTCCATTGTTTGAAACCATCAATGATCTGCAAAATGCGGGAGATGTGATGAAGTCTTTATATACTAATGACACTTACCGCAAACATTTAAAGCAAAGAAATAATATTCAAACTATAATGCTCGGCTTTTCAGACGGCACCAAGGATGGCGGATACCTGATGGCTAACTGGAGTATTTACAAAGCCAAAGAAATAATGACAAGTATTTCCAGAGAATACGATGTTGAGGTTGTTTTCTTTGATGGGAGAGGAGGCCCACCTGCGAGAGGCGGGGGAAAGACTCACCAATTTTACGCTTCCATGGGACGTAATATTGCCAATAAAGAAATACAACTTACCATACAGGGGCAAACGATCAGCTCTAATTTCGGAACCATCGA
>JACMRQ010000202.1 GCA_014376355.1 Arcicella sp.
AATACTCTCAACCTCAATTGCTCTGTTCTCTACCCAATGACCAAAAATAGAAATATATTTTTCTTTGAATTTACCAATAACTTCTTCATAATCAGACCATTCAATTTCTAAACTTGAATCTTGTCCTTTAAATCTTAGGTATAAAAAATGGTTTTTAAATTCAATATTTAATGTTAAAACACCGTCGTTTTCCAATTTTTGAACCACATCAATCTCTAATTTTTCAAAATCTTTGTGCAAATTTCTGCATAAATCTTCATCAAAAATTTTAAGTATTGAAGCCTCCGCAAACCGTTCAATTGAAGCTATTGAGATTCCAAAAGCGGATAAAATACCCGCATCTTTTGGTAAGAGAATCGTATTAATATTCAATAATCTAGCAATTCCGCAAGCGTGTAATCCACCCGCTCCACCAAAAGCAACGAGAGCATAGTTGGTGGTATCATAACCTTTTGAAATGGATATTTTACGGATGGTTTCCGCCATTTTTTCATTAGCAATGGCTCTAAATCCTTCCAAAACTTCTTCTCTACTTAATTGATTATCAGAGATTTGTAACAATTTTTGCAGTTTCAATTCTGCCTTATTTGGAAAAATAGGTATTGAAAATTGAGTAGCATCTAATCGTCCCAATAATAGGTTTACATCCGTAATTGTGAGTGGACCATCAGCTCCGTAACAAGCTGGACCAGGCGTTGAACCCGCACTCTCAGGTCCAACGGAAAGTTTATATCCATCAAAGTAACAGATTGAACCACCACCTGCCGCAACCGTTTCAATCGCTAAGGAAGGACTAAAAATATGGGCATTACCAATTTGTTGTGAGAATTGATATTCAAATTGACCATCAAAACGTGCAACATCTGTACTTGTCCCACCCATATCAAAAGCGATAAAGTGTTGATGGTTAGCTTGTTTTGCTATTACTGAAGCACCCACAACACCCCCAGCAGGACCCGAGAATAGACTATCTTTTGGATAAAAATTATCTGCCCGAACCAAACTCCCCGCACTGGTCATCACCTGCAAAGATTGGTTGGGTAATTTATCGGTAATATTCTGAAGATAATTGGATATAATTGGTGATAAATAAGCATTAACGACCGTTGTTTCTGCCCGATGGACAAACTTAATTTGCTGGCTTAATTCGGTAGAAATATTGACAAATTTGAAGTATTTTAAGCATAAATCTTGTAGTATTTTTTCGTGCAAATTATTTCGATAAGCATTTTTCAAACAGATGGCAATGGATTCAATTCCTTGATTTTTCAGAGTTTGAATCGTATTCTCAAAACTAGAAAGGTCAATATTTTTAATAATCTTTCCTTCATAATCAATTTGTTCATCAATTTCCACCACTACATCATGTAGCGGTTTTGGACGAATAATGTTCAAAGCAAAAATGTCTGGACGTGCTTGATTCCCAATAATCAGTAAATCTTTAAACCCCTTCGTAACAACAAAGGCAGTTTTTGCTCCTTTTAATTCTAAAAGAGCATTTGTACCTTTAGTTGAGCCAATTCGCATCTGAATTTCGGGAAATTTTTCGTGCAAACTTGTTTCTGTAATGAGTCTTGCACCCAAAACTGGAGCTTCTTCATTGGCTGTCAAAGCAAAACTAAATATTTGATTATCAAATATTTCTGGCAAATTTTCATCAATTTCGAGGATGAAATTTTCAACATCAAAAGTCTTTACTCTTGCCTCGAAACCATCTCCCAAAATCAAAAAGAGATAATCTTTTAGAATATCTCTTTTCAAAAACCAAGTTTGTTTTATTTTAAATTTACTACTTGAAATACGTTCGATAACTTCTCCTCTAATGGTACTGTTTGAAAGAATTTTAGTTCGGTATTCAGTTCCAAAATTATCAGTAGCTATGCAATCCGTAAAGGTCCCGCCCGTGTCAATCGAAATGTGAAAAATTTTATTCATAAAAAAATTAAAAATCTATATGTACGTTCAACCACTCTGCTTCAAATCTTGCACCAAATTTTTTATAAAAATTAATGGCAGGTTCATTCCAATCCAAAACTTGCCACATTAAGCCTGTACAATCGGATTCACGGGCCTTTTCTATGGTTGCATTCAACAACTTTTCGCCTAATCCTCTTCCACGCATGATTTCCGAAACAATTAAATCTTCCAAATAAAGACGTTTCCCTTTCCAAGTTGAATAGCGATAATAATATAAAGCCATGCCAACAATTTGTCCATCAACCTCCGAAATGATTGAACCAAAAATTGGATTTTCTCCAAAACCGTCCAAATACATCCGTTCAATCGTATTGGTTACTTGCTCTGGAGCTTTTTCATACAGGGCTAATTCTTTGATTAACTCAAACATTGTGGGTACATCTTCACGCACACCATCACGAATAATTATTGACATATCTTAAAAATTGTAAATCACTTTACCGTTAAGCCCAGTAATATAATTTTTCAAGGGTTTAGCTTTTTTAGGTCTATTCTCTCGATTTATACCACTAAGATACTCCACAAAATCATTGAGGTTTTTTTCAACTGTATCCATTGTTTTAAAGTTTAGCATTAAATTATGAGTAATGAAATACTGCTAAAACTAAAAACCGTTTACTGATAAATAAAATTTTTACTAAAAATCAAGTGGCTACTTTTTGGGTTTAAGCATCTCACAGAAGTTTGTTTATAACAAACCTTTGAGAGACGCTTAAACCAAACTATATTTTATTCATTATTTACATAACCTTCCCATTTTTCAATCACATTTTGAATTTCGATTGGAAGTTCAGAATCAAAGTGCATAAATTCATTGGTTTTAGGATGAATAAAACCCAAAGATTTAGCGTGAAGAGCCTGTCTGGGACATAATTTGAAGCAATTATTAACAAACTGCTCATATTTTGAAAACAAAGTTCCTCTTAAAGGTTTATTTCCACCGTAAGTTTCATCATTAAAAAGTGTATTTCCTATAAATTTCAAATGTACCCGAATCTGATGAGTTCTTCCAGTCTCTAAATTACACTGAATCAAGGAAACATACCTGATTTTTTTCAAAATTTTATAATGCGTAACTGCCTCTTTCCCTAGCAAACCCTCGGGGAAAACCGCCATAATTTTACGGTCTTTCAAACTTCTACCAATGTTTCCTTCAATGGTTCCTTCCTCAGATTTAGGTTCTCCCCAAACCAAAGCATTATAGGTTCTTTGGATGGAATGATCATAAAATTGTTTCGCCAAATGAGTCATGGCTTGGTCAGTTTTGGCTATTACTAACAAACCAGACGTATCTTTATCAATTCTATGGACTAATCCTGGACGAATTTCTCCATTTCTATGCGTTGGTAAATTCTGAAAATGATACACCAAAGCATTCACCAAAGTGCCATCCCAATTGCCGTGTGCGGGATGTACGACCATCCCAGAAGGTTTGTTTACTACCAATAATTCATCGTCTTCATAAATAATATCCAAAGGAATATTTTGTGGAATTATTTCTGTGTTTCGTGGAGGTTCAGCCAAAGAAACCGTTACAATATCAAGCGGTTTTACTTTGTAACTTGCTTTCACCGATTCATCATTCACCTTCACCGACCCCGTTTCAATTCCATCCTGAATTTTTACTCGTGAAGCATTTTGCATTTTCATCATCAAAAATTTGTCAATTCTAAGCGGACTTTGTCCCTTATCAACCACTATTCGATGGTGTTCATATAATTCGTCGTAATCTTCTTCTAAATCTTGCATATATTTGTGTTTATCAGCTATAATGCCAATATAACCCCAAATTTAAAACATTCTTACCATGATTCAATTACCTCCTTCTCCCTTACAACTAATTGATGACCCATTATTAAAGGATTTTCCCGTAAAATTATATATCAAAAGAGACGATTTAATCCATCCAGAAATAACTGGAAACAAGTGGCGAAAGCTGAAATATAATTTAATTGAAGCACGAGAAAAAGGGTTTAAAAGCCTTATGACGTTTGGAGGGGCATTTTCTAATCATATTTACGCAACTTCAGCGGCTGGTAAAGAATTTGGTTTTAAAACAACAGGTATCATTCGAGGAGAAGAATTAACAGCAACTTCTAATGAAATTTTAATGTTCTCAAAAATCAACGGAATGGATTTAATTTTTTTGCCAAGATTGAATTATGGTTTCAAAGATAAAATTACCAGACAGTATAAGGATGATTTCTATGTAATTCCCGAAGGCGGTTCAAATGAATTTGCTATTAAAGGAGTTGTGGAAATGATGGATGAAATTTATGCCGAAATTACACCCGATGTGGTATGTGTGGCTGCTGGTACGGGTGGAACTTTGGCAGGAATTATAACTGGGTTGCGAGGTGAAACAAAAGCATTAGGTTTTGCCGTATTAAAAGACAAAGGTCTAATGTATAACTTCGTTTCCAAACTTCTCACAGTAGAAAAAGAATTTAATATTATAAACGATTATATTTTTGGTAATTACGGAAAAACAACCCTCGAATTAATCAAATTTATTATCGAATTCGAGAAACGAAATCCTTCCATCAAATTAGAGCAGGTTTACACGGGAAAGATGATGTTTGGCGTTTATGACATGATTCAAAAAGGTAAATTTAAGGAAGGAACAACTATTTGCGTGATTCACACGGGTGGGTTGCGTGGGCGTATGAAGCAACTTGGGGAGATATTTTAATTATTTCACCGTTGATTTAACATCTTTCTCAACCCATAAAATGTTCGTTCTAATAACCTCATATCCTCCGTGATAATCTCCAACGAACCTTGCATTTCAGCTTGAAAAGGTAAAGTTTTATCATAGTTTGTCACCAATTCTTTTTCTAATTTTATCTTTACTCGATATTGGCTTCCTGTGGGCGTAGGCTCAATTTCTTCAATATTTCTTGATAAGCTGCCGTATTCTTCAAAAGGATAATTGACCAATTTAATGATTACTTTTTGACCAACTTTCACTTTCCCAAAACTCTGAGCTGAAACTATTGATAACCCTATAATTAGCTGATTTTGAGGTAAAACGGCAAAAAGTGTATCACCTGAGCGAATCATCTGGTTTTCAGTAAGATTTTTCAAGAAACTCAATTTACCGTCCGAAGGAGAAGTAATTACATAATTTTGTTGCCAATTCGCCAAAAGATTATCAATATTTTGAACGGATTGAAGAATATTATCTCGGAAAGTTCTGGTTTTCTGGACAAACTCAAAATCTAATTCTGACAATTGTTTTTGTCTTTCTGAAAGTGTTAAACTGTTTTCTACCAATGATTTAGCGTAAGTTTCTTTTTCTTTTTTCTTCTGAATAAAAGTATTTTCCAAATTCAAATATTCTAATTTTCCATAGACTTTGTCTTGGTATAATTTCTTATCTGCTTGATATTTTATTTCCGCATTTTCAAATTCTACATTATTCAAATCAACTTGTCGTTCGTTAATTACAATCATCTTTTTGTAATCATTTATCTGTTGTTCCAAAATTCCTTTTCGTTGTTGATAAATCGCATCATCCATCAATCGTTCAGATTCTTGGTAGTTTTTCAAAAGACTGTTATACTCATTCTGTAAATCGCCGAATGTGAGATTATTAGAGGGAAATACAACTTTTGAAGCGGTATTTTGAAGATATTTTTTGAGTTGTTTAGAAAGCGTTTGTAAGACTGAAAGGTTTTCTAAACGGGTTGTATTTTCAATTTCGGCCAAAAAATCGCCTTGTTTTACGACTTGATTTGGCTTCGCTAAAAGTTTCTGTAAACGCCCAGAAGAACGTGGAATGACCTTAAATGGTGGTTTTTCGGTTGTAATTATGACACTTCCTTTGATAATTTCTGGATATTTGATATACCAGGAAGTAATTAGACCCAAAACACCCAAAAGTGCAATCACCGTTAAACCATACCGAATAATACCAGCAGGACGTTTGCTCAAAATCTCATCAACTTCCTCTGAACGTAATTCAAGATTGGGACGTGTTATCATGGGAGTTTCGCCAAAATAATTTTTCAAAGTCTCTGGTTTTGAGCCGTTTAGATGAACGGTCTTTGTTTCTATGTTTTTTATGTTTATTTCCATTAATTCCCTAATTCCAACTGATTTTTAACTAAATCAAAATATTCCCCACGTTTCACCGTCAGACTCTCGTGTGTGCCTACTTCAATGATTTTTCCTTTGTGCAGAACTACAATCTGGTCAGCATTTTTTACGGTACTTAATCTATGGGCTACTACAATTACGGTTCTGCCGTGGAAGAATTTCTCCAAATTTTCTAAGATTTTCTTTTCGTTATTGGCATCCAAAGCGTTGGTTGCTTCATCGAAAAACAAGTAATCAGGTTCTTTATAAACGGCTCTGGCAATTAATAGACGCTGTTTCTGCCCTTGACTTATCCCATTTCCTTCCGAACCAATCTTTGTATTAAATCCCAATGGTAAACCCTCAATAAACTCCATAATATTTGCTACTTCGCAAGCATGATAAAGTTTTTCGATGTTGGGGTTTTCGTCTCCCAAAGCAATATTTCGGGCAATGGTATCCGAAAAAATAAAACCCTCTTGCATCACCACACCGCATTTTCCTCGCCATTGATTTGCTCTGAAG
>JACMRQ010000018.1 GCA_014376355.1 Arcicella sp.
AGCAATTTTGATGTGGCAACTCGTAACAATGAAGAATCCGTTTTTGAAGTTCAATATGCCGTTTCGAGTGCTACTGGTGATGCTTCTGACCAAGGTATGGGTTTGGCTCATCCTTATGCTTCGCCATGGGGATGTTGTGGATTTTATCAGCCTTCGCAAAATTTAGCGAATGCTTATAAAACTGATGCCAAGGGACTTCCTCTATTGGATACGTTCAATGATGTAGATTTAAAAAATGATCAAGCTGTGAAATTAGATGATGCCTATGAGCCTTCAACTGTCGCTTTAGATCCACGCATTGACCATACTTTAGGAAGAAGAGGAGTTTTGTATATTGACTTCAAAATTCATAACGTAGATTTTATTCGTGACCAAACCTATGCAGGCCCTTATTCTCCTAAAAAGCATATTGCTTCGAAAGCATTCACTGCAATTAATGGATGGGGAAATTTATCAGCAAATAACTACCGAATCATTCGTTTTGGACACATTTTGTTATGGTTAGCGGAGTGTGAAGTAGAGTTAGGAAATTTAGAAAAAGCCAGAGCTTATGTTAATCAAGTTAGAACAAGAGCGGCAAATCCAGAAGGTTTTGTTCAAAAAGCAACGCAAGGGGCTACCCGTGATGATTTCAAGTTGGTTTTCGATTCAAAAGGAGCTCCCGTTCCAGCAGCAAATTATGTAATTAAAAACTATACGGCTGCGTGGACGGATGCGGCAATGGCTCGTAAAGCAGTACGATTTGAAACTCGTTTAGAATTTGCGATGGAAGGACACCGTTTCTTTGACTTGCAACGTTGGGGAGTTTCAGCGGACGTATTAAATAAATACGTAGCGGTGGAAGGAACAAAAAGAACCTATAAGAAAGGAAGTGTTTTTACAAAAGGTAAAAATGAATTTTATCCAATTCCACAGGAAGCCATTGACCGTTCATCGGTAAATGGAACACCAACTTTGGTGCAAGATCCTGCTTATAAGTAAGGTAAGTTGAATATTATTGAAAAAAAAACCGGGTTCGGCATTATGCCTAACCCGATTTTTTTTTCAATCGTATATTTTAAGCCCAAGCATTTCTTAAAAAACGCAACCAATTTTTATGAAAAATATTCTCAATATCATCTTGTGAGTAACCTCTTTTTGATAAAAGTCCCTTTAAATTTTGTAAATCTGCGATAGTATCCATGTCTGATGGAGATTGTTCGGTTCCATACGTACCGTCCAAATCACTACCGATGGCACAGTGTAAAGAGTTACCTGCTATTTGGCAAATATGGTCGTAATGGTCAATAATAGTTTCAATTTTTATGCCAAATTCTGCTGGAATACTCACTCTTTGGGTAAAATTGGGTTTCATCATCCAAGCATCAAAACAACCCCCAATAACGGCTTTACGGTCAATCAAAATTTTAATTTGTTCATCTGATAGTTGCCTTTGGTGAGGTACTAAAGCACGGCAATTATGGTGGCTCGCCCAAACGGGTCCTTGAAATAAATCCATTGCTTCCGAAAAACCTTTATCTGTCAAATGAGTGGCATCTAAAATCATATTTAAGGCATCCATTTCTTTCAATAAATCCTTGCCTAAAGAGGTGAATCCATCGGTAGTGCCAGTACCAGAAGCGTATCTACCCGTACTGTAATGGGCGGGACCAATAATCCTTAATCCGTATTGATATGCTTTTTCTAAATACGATAAATTAATGAGCGAATCAGCCCCTTCCAGACTCAAAATATAGCCAATTGGCTTTCCTGCATTGTCTTTTGCTTCATCCATCCATAAATTTACATGATTTTCTAAGGTCGGCAGGTTATTAATTTGTATCATTTCGCCCTCCATTTCCATTGCCTGATACCAAGCAATTTGTGCCTGCGACATTGCCCAAGCTTGATGCGGAGAATTCCAACCCGCCCCAGGCAAATTACCGTTGTTTTGGTTGAATCTCGCCAATTGTGTCGCCACTACCAAGCCAATATTCCCCTTTCTAAGTTCTGGAAAAGATACGGTTCCTTTGCCTCGGTCAATCTTATCAGTCATGCCTTTTTCGCTTTTTCTAATATCGTAAACCGACATCCGATAATCTCGGTTCCACTCAATAGCATTGGTGGAAATATCTAAATGAGCATCAATTAAAAACATTTTTTGGATGGTTAAATGGTTATATTCCTATCTCTCGCAATTACTTTCCAAGTGTTAATAACCTCATTATTTTCTACCACTTTGACTTCGTTATACAAAGCAACCGTTGGACAAATATGAGCTGGCACGCCATACCAAACATCTCCAAGGGCATATTTACCAGTATCTTCAACTTGAACTACCAAATGTTCCTCACTCTGACTAATAGGAATTATTTCATCGTTATTCAAAAAATTGATACGGGGAAAAGGATTCTCAGCAGCGATTGATTTATGCCCTAAATCAAGACAAAGGTGAGTTTTATTAATAATAGAAATAATTCTCGTAGCGATGATTCCAGCCCACAAAAAATCAAAATCGGGCATCATGTTTTTGTATCCTGCATCCCAAAAAATGAAAGTGCCAGGACTTACCTCAACATCTTGGTGGGCGTTTGCGTGTAAAGAAAAAGTGGGCGTGCCACCTACCACAACTTTCAGTTTCTTCTCCGAAAATTTTTCAATTTCCAGTTGAACAAGAGAAATTAATTGAAATACTTTTTCAGCTTTATGCTTCCTTTCCAAAACGTCCGTATCGTGAATATGCCCATCGTAGGCATGAAGTCCAATGATATTTATTCCGTCTAAATTAAGGCTGTTTTTATATAAAACCAGTGCATTTTCAACTGAAATGCCCGTGCGATTCATCCCTACGTTTAAGTCAATAAAAACGTTGATTTTATGCTCAATAAATTCATTTGAAAGTTGTTTTGCCGTATCAATATTATCAATTAAACATGAGAATTTTGTTTCAGGGTATTTTAAAATCAAAGCCTGTAAACGCTTAATTTTCGGCCCTAAAACGGGATAAGCAATCAATACGTCTTTTGCCTTTGCCATTCCCAACATTTCAGCTTCGGCAATGGTGGCACATTTGAATTTATAAATACCGGATTTCATCATCATCTCGGTGATTTCCAGAAGTTTATGCGTTTTTACGTGAGGTCGTAATTGCTCAACGGAATGCACCAATGCAAAGGCTTTTTCAATGTTTTGTTCTGCCCTTTCTTTGTAAATCAATAAAGCAGGCGTATCAATTTCTTGTATATTTTTTATGTCAAACCAGTTCATAAGATTGGGTTTAAGTAAATGATATTGACTTTAAAATTATGATTGTGGTAGTTTTTTTAAAGAAAAATGAAGCGAAATAAACCCTATGATTGCGGCAATAATTGAAGCTATAAGAATGGTAATTTTTGAACTATTTTGTAGCTCAAAATCATCAAAAGCCAATAATGTTATGAATATGGACATGGTAAATCCAATGCCTCCCAAAAAACCAACGCCAACAATTGATTTCCAATTTAAGTCGTATGGTAGTTTGCAAATACCAAAAGTAACCGCTAAAAAACTAAATAGAACGATACCAATGGGTTTGCCAATAATCAGCCCCAAAGAAATACCTAAACTGAATTTTTGCGAAATAATATCACCCAAATCTGTATTAACCATAATGGCTGTATTGGCTAATGCGAACAAGGGAAGAATTATAAATGCCACAGGTTTATGCAAATAATGTTGTAAAATATAAGAAGTTGATTTCTTATCGCCATTACCAAAAGGAATTGCGAAGGCTAAAAGTACTCCTGTAATGGTGGCATGAACTCCCGAATTAAGCATAAAATACCACATCGCAATTCCCCCAATTAAATAAGGAATTAGGTTTCTGATTTTTAACCGATTTAAGGCAAATAGGGCCGTTAAGATACCGATTGCAATGAATAAATTCATCCAAATAATAGATTTTGTATAAAAAATTGCAATGACTAATATAGCACCCAAATCATCAATTACAGCCAATGCAGTAAGAAAAACTTTCAGTGAAGTAGGAACTTTACTACCCAATAGTGCCAAAATTCCTAAGGCAAAAGCAATATCTGTCGCCATTGGAATTCCTGCACCTGATTTTGTAGAAGTACCAAAATTGAATAATAAATAGATGACTGCGGGAATCATCATGCCTCCAAAAGCTCCAAAAATTGGAAGAAGTGCATTTTTAATCTTCGACAATTCCCCGATGTATATTTCTCTTTCTAATTCAAGTCCGATCAGTAAGAAAAATAGCGTCATCAAGCCATCATTAATCCAATATTCAATACTTTGTCCTCCTAAAGTAGTATGCCAAAAATGGGTATAATTACCGACAAAATTCGTATTTGCCAAGACCATCGAAATAATGGTGCAAGCTATTAATACTATTCCACCTGATTTTTCGCTGTTAGAAAAGTCCTTAAATAATTGTGTTATTTTCATACTGAGATTTCTTGAAATTTAATTTTCAAAAATCTAAAATTAAATAGTTGTAAAATTGAAGTATTTTAAAGAATTTCAACAATTTTATCGCCTACACCCTTAAAGAATCCAATTGGCACAATAAATTTATCTAAGCCATTTGTTTTCAATACATTAATTACTTCATCGGTTTTATCTTTATTTACTGCAATCAATAATCCTCCACTGGTTTGAGGATCTGCTAAAATTGCCCATTTTTCTTCGGTCATTTCGCCAATTTTATGTCCGTAACTATCTCTATTTCTGTTAGTTCCGCCTGGAACAGAACCTTGTGCGATATATTCAAAAATAGATTCGGTAATTAAAGGAACATCATTAAAATTGATAATCGCACTCAATCCGCTACCTTCTGCCATTTCAGTAAGGTGTCCTAAAAGTCCAAAACCTGTTACGTCCGTCATGGCAGTTACTGAACTTAATTTACCCAATTCTTCGCCGACTTTATTCAGTTGCATCATTTGGTTAGCCGCCAAATCCTTATGTTCGTCTTTTAGAATAGCTTTTTTCTCGGCAGTTGTCAGGATTCCTACGCCCAAAGGTTTGGTTAAAAACAGAATATCTCCGTCTTGGGCTTTGTTATTTTGCTTGATATTTTCGATGGCAACAATACCATTTACCGCCAAGCCAAAAATGGGTTCGGGTGAGTCGATGCTGTGTCCGCCCGCTAAGGAAATTCCCGCTTCTTTACAAATGCTGCGACTGCCGTCGATGACTTGTTGAGCCACTTCGGGAGATAATTTATTAATAGGCCAACCGAGGATTGCAATCGCCAAGACGGGTTTGCCACCCATTGCATAAACATCACTGATGGCATTTGCGGAGGCAATTCTACCAAAATTGAAAGGGTCGTCCACAATAGGCATGAAGAAATCTGTGGTTGAAATTAGGGCCGTTCCGTTACCCATATCTAATACAGCAGCATCATCTTTACTGTGATTTCCAACAATCAATTTATCGTTATCGGGCATGGCAATATTGCCTTTCAGGATTATATCTAAAACTTGCGGTGAAATCTTACAACCACAACCTGCCCCGTGTGAATATTGTGTTAATTTTATTTGTTCCATTTTTTTAACAATCCGTACGCTATATTATAAATTTCATTAAAATATTTGTATTAATCTCCTTATCAACTATTTGACACTCTATTTTCTGAATCAATTCTTCCGAATTTTCACGATTATAAAGCCCCTTTTCGTACCACTTGTCATAGTATTTTAACAAGATTCTAAAACTCTCTTTAAAGTTATTTTCTAATAGATAATTAATCGCATTTTTAGTTTCCAAGCCACCTAAACGCTTTTGAATTCGCATGATGGCAGTTACTAATTC
>JACMRQ010000203.1 GCA_014376355.1 Arcicella sp.
AAAAAAGTAGCTATTGAAGATTATTCGCTTTCGGCAGATGAACAAAAAATCTTGATTTCTTCAGAAAGCGAGCCAATTTATCGCCGTTCTTCACGAGAAGAAAATTTTGTTTTTGACATTAAAACCAAAAAGCTAACACAATTGTCAAAAGCTGGAAAGCAAATGTTTGCGACTTTCTCGCCCGATGGTTCAAAGGTGGCTTTTGTGCGTTTGAATAATTTGTACATGGTTGATTTAGCTACCATGACCGAGAAGCAAATTACAAAAGATGGCAAATGGAATCATATCATTAACGGAGCTTGCGACTGGGTTTATGAAGAGGAATTTTCTTTTGCAAAAGCCTTTCAGTGGTCGCCTGATAGCAAGAAAATCGCCTTTATTTCTTTCGATGAAACTAAAGTTCCAGAGTATAATATGCAGACTTGGGGTAAATTATATCCGACTGATTATAAATATAAATATCCAAAAGCGGGTGAGCCGAATTCAATCGTAAAAGTATCCATTTTCAACTTGACTGACAGCAAAATCATAAAAGTAGATATTGGTAAAGAAACTGACCAATATATTCCAAGAATTCGTTGGACAAATGATGCTAATATTCTGTCTTTAAATAGATTAAATCGTTTGCAAAACAAAATGGAAATTCTTCATGCGGAGGCAAGTACGGGCAAAACAAACGTGATTTTGACGGAAGAAAGCAAAACATACGTGGACGTTGAGAATTTTGCGGACGATGTTTATTATTTAACCGATAATAAGTCATTCATAATGTCGTCTGAAAAGGACGGTTTCAAACATTTGTATTTGTACGATATAACGGGGAAATTAATTCGCCAAATCACAACGGGTAATTGGGAAGTGGCTGATTTTTACGGTATTGACGAAAAAACGAAGACTTTATATTTTACTTCAATGGAAATATTGAATACTGAAAGACAACTTTTTAGTATTACATTGGACGGTAAATTAAAAAAACAATTGACTTCTGAAAAAGGTATGAATTCTGCCAATTTTAGTAAGGATTTTAAATATTATATCCTTCAAAATTCCGCTTCAAACAGTCCTTTAAAAGTAAGTTTACACAAAGCTCAAACGGGCGAATTAGTGAAAGTTTTGGAAGATAATGCCGCTTTACGCAAGAAGTTGGAAGATTATAATATCGCTCCAAAGGAATTTATGACCATCAAAACGTCAGAAAATATTGAATTGAACGCATGGATGATTAAGCCAACTGATTTTGACCCAACAAAAAAATATCCAGTATTTATGTTTCTTTACGGAGGTCCAGGAAGTCAGCAAGTCTTGAATCAGTTTGATGGTTCCAATTTTATGTGGTTTCAGCATTTGGCTCAAAAAGGCTACATCGTTGCCTGCGTAGATAATCGTGGAACGGGTGGAAAAGGAGCAGATTTTAAGAAATTAACCTATTTGAATTTGGGTAAATTGGAGGTAAAAGACCAAATAGAAGCGGCAAAATATTGGGGGACATTGCCTTATGTGGACAAAACAAGAATCGGGATTTTTGGTTGGTCGTATGGTGGTTATATGTCGTCCAATTGTTTGTTTCAAGGGGCAGATTATTTTAAGACCGCCATCGCTGTTGCACCTGTAACGAATTGGCGTTTTTATGATACCATTTACACCGAAAGATTTTTGAGAACACCCCAAGAAAATGCTACGGGTTACGACGAAAACTCACCCGTAACTTACGCCAAAAACCTAAAGGGAAACTTCTTATTAGTACACGGAACGGGCGACGACAATGTACATTTTCAGAATTCAATATCTTTGGAAGATGCCTTGATCAAAGCCAATAAACAATTTCAATCGTTCTATTATCCAAACAAAAATCATGGGATTTATGGGGGTAATACTCGCTTGCATTTATATACGATGATGACGAATTTCTTGGAGAAGAATTTGTAGGGGTTTCTTGAAAAAAAGATTCATAAAAGCTGTCATTGCGAGCGTGGCGAAGCAATCTGTTGGAATTTGGGGGAGGGTGTTTAAATGCTTTTCTTGTAAGCTTATAGATTTAGTTTAATGTAACTCCAATTCGCTTTACTCGTAATGACAAATTCAATCAAGAATTAATTTACTAACTAAATGACCATAAAAGAGGCAATTCTGAAAAGTTTAGATGGTATTAACAGAGTTACAAATTATTCAGAAATATGTAATCATATTGTAATAAACAAGTACATTGATTTCGGTACAGCAAAAACACCGGAATCGACTGTTTCAGCATTGCTTGGAGATTTTATAAGAACAGGTGATACAAGAGTGAAGAGAATTAAGGAGTCAGGAGGGAAATATTACTACTATTTAACAAAAAAGGAGGAAAATATTGGTATTGATATTCTAATAAATACGTTAGAAAAAGATGATGAAGAACCTAAAAAAACAGTTAAAGTAAAGACTTATGATGAACGAGACTTGCACAGATTGTTGAGTAGTTATTTGAAAAATACATCTATTTACTCGAAAACTATTTTTCATGAGCAATCTACTTTTGGAAAAGACAGTAATCAAATTTGGACGCATCCAGACATGGTTGGCATTCGTTTTTTGAGTCTTTATACAAAAGCAAGTCAAGATTTTCTTAAATCAATTAACCGTTTGGATACTTTTAAAATAAGTTCATACGAATTGAAAAGAGAAATAAATAGTGATAGTGAATTAAAAAAGGCATTTTTTCAAGCTGTATCCAATTCAAGTTGGGCAAACTATGGCTTTTTAGTTGCTTTTGAATTTAGTGATAATTTGACAGAAGAAATGGAAAGATTAAATCAATCTTTTGGAATTGGAGTTATTAAACTTGATGCAAATCCTTATAAAAGTAAAGTCCTTTTTCAAGCAAAGTATAAAGATTTAGATTTTAAAACTATTGATAAACTCTGTAAAATAAATAAGGAATTTGAACAATTTATTGTGCAAACAGAAAAATTAATGACTGCGGAAGAACGATATTATAAATCAACTGAAAAAGAACTTGATGAATTTTGTGATACATATTTTATTAATGATTCAGAAGTTGAGCAATATTGTAAAGACAAAAATATACCCATTGAAAAAGACAATACATAATAAAATGCCTCCATCAATTAAACAGAGGTATTTCTATTTTGAATTATCTTCTTATAACCAAAATTTAACCATTGAAATGGAATTACCGAGTCGTCTGTGAAAATACGGATAACGGAGCCAGAACCATTTATCAAGTTGCCGCTTTGCCTTTTGATGGACGGATTAAAGTTATGGCAATTGCCATTAAGTAAACTATCTTCGCTCAATTATTGCCGTTGTCAATCTGCTTACACATACCAAATCTCCCGCTTCATTTGTGATTTTTATATCCCAAATGTGCATGGTTCTGCCAATTTTTAGAGCTGTGCATTTTCCATATACATAGCCATCACGGGCTGA
>JACMRQ010000204.1 GCA_014376355.1 Arcicella sp.
CTTTCCATTTACCCTATCAAATCGCTTGGCCAAATAAACCAAATTGCCATCTGATGCTTTAATTAGTGTGTGATCACAAATAGGCATTTTAAAAAGGCTAGCCAAATGCATGGTCAAGTCTTCGGACTGCGGCATTTCTGGAAAATCAGGATGTTGTGGTTTAAGTATGTATTCTCCCCAAAGTCCCACTATAGTGAGACGATTCTGTCCTTTCGCCTTATCCAACGTAACAGAAAGTTTAGGCTGAACTCCGGTCACAGCGATTCTTTCGTTAATGGTCTGGTCAGCCAAAGTTTTCAAAAGTTTGTTATTCAGTTCCAGCTCAGGTACTTTAGCCATACCAAAAAAACGCCTTGAACATCTTTCATGATAAGACGACGTACTTGCGTCCTGATAACAAAACCAACAATTTGCCATAATTTAATCTTGTTCAGGAATAACTGTCACAGCTCCGATTGCATCCCTGCATGTTAATAGTAATAATTCAAATCGGTCATTACTTTTGACCTTCCAATGCGTTGTTGCCAAATCCAATAGCCAACCTTCCGGTATTAAGCCATCAAAAAAAGCGAAAAGAACCTTGCTCTCATATATTTTGGACGAAAGCGGGAGTGTTAAGCTCACAGGCTTCGCGTTCTTATTTTCCAAGTAATTGGTCTGGTAACTAAATTCGTAACCCTCATCTGTTTCCGAAATAACACCAGCCAGTCTGTCCTGAAAATAAACTAAACCGTTCTTACTCATCTCCTTTTAATTTTGATACCACTCCGAGTTCCGCCCCAAACAACATCAATACCTGGTTAACCTTATCCATCCTTAATGTTGGCTTTCCTTGTTCCATCTCACGTACAACTCTAAGTCCGACTCCTGCTTTTAATGCAAGATCTTCTTGTGTGAGATTTAAAGCTTTTCTTTTTTTCTTTAGATATTCAGATAACATATTTATGCCCTTTCGGGTACAAATATACAATTATTTTATAAATTATACCCTATCGGGGTTAATTTTGGTATTGAGGAGTAAATTATACCCTATCGGGGTTATTTATAATTTTAATCTTTCTATTTGATGAGGTCATATTACACTAGTCCATCTATTATCTCTTTAGTAAATCAATCCCCTTAAATTTTCCGCTTTTCAGTCTCTGAGAATTTTAATAGATTATCTTATTAAATTTATTTTTCTGCCAATTGGCACTACGACATATTTTGGCGTAGCTATCTTTTAGTTTTGTTTCAGATTTAAAATTAAAGAAATGAAAAATAGCGACATCGATTTAAGTGTTTACCAAAAAGAAAATTCAATAATTGAGGGTAATGTAAACTCAGTGAATTTGGAAAGTGTTTTCAGAAATAATATTGGAGGATATTTTCTTAATGAACAAACATTGTTTCTAGCTCGATTCAATACAATAGCAAATTTAATTCCGGAGCCAGAAATTAATTGTCATAAAGCTCAATTATGGTTGATCGAAAATTATGGAAATGAGATTAAGGATAATCATTACTGTAAAAGATATTATGGAAACAAAGGAATTGCAGAGTTAGATGATGTTTTTTATTTTTTATTTGAAGATTTGTTAATCTATTTTGATTGCCACCAATCATATGTGAAATTCTTATTTAGAAGAACAGAAATATCTAAAGTAAATAAGATGATAGAGAGCATTAAAAAATTTAAAAAAAGGAAATCGAAAGCTATTCCTATGATGTCGTTATTGGTTAATACTACAAATGGTATAGACACCAAATCATTAAATATTAAAAAGCCTAAGCTTAATATTATTGATAATTATAATGATGACTTTCTCCCACTACATCAGTCTATTATTAAAAGACTTTCACAAAAAGATGACAAAGGTTTAGTCTTATTACATGGTAAGCCTGGCACAGGAAAAACTTCATACATAAGATACCTTATTTCTATATTAAAGAAGGAGGTTATTTTCTTGCCTCCAAACATGGCAAGTGCCATTACCAATCCTGAATTAATTTCTATTCTCATTGACAACCCTAATTCAGTATTTGTGATTGAGGATGCTGAGAATATTATTATGGATAGAGAAAAGGAAGGAAATTCTCCTGTCTCTGCATTACTAAATATTTCTGACGGCTTGCTAGCCGATTGTTTAAATATCCAAGTTATCTGTTCTTTTAATACGGATATTTCTAAAATAGATAGTGCCTTGATGCGTAAGGGGAGATTGATTGCTAAATATGAATTTAAAGAATTAGAAGTGGAGAAGGCAAGACAGCTATCAAAAAAATTAGGATTTGAGACTCAAATAGATGATCCTATGACATTAGCTGCGATTTATAATCAAACTGATCAGGAATTTCAAAATAAGGCGGTTAGACCTGCTATTGGTTTTAAAATTTCTGCTTAACATTTAACCTCATGAGTTCATTTACAGCAATAGACTTTGAAACTGCACAAGGTAAAAGGTGGAGTATCTGCCAAGTAGGTTTGGTTAGGGTAGATAATGGAGTGATTACTAAAACCATTAACCAATTGGTTCGCCCGCCTGATAATCTCTATTACTATAGGAATATGGATATCCATGGCATTACTCCTGGTCAAACTAAATTGGCTCCTAATTTTGCTCAAGTTTGGAGTGAGCTAATACCGTACATCAAGGATAAAACATTGGTTGCTCACAATGGCGCTTTTGATTTTAGTTGTTTGGCGCAAACGTTGAATTATTACGGATTGGAAAAACCAAATTATTCACCTCAATGCACTTACAAAATATATCGAAGAAATTTAGCTTCACTTTGTATTGAACACAATATAGAACTCAATCATCACGATGCGTTGAGTGATGCTTTGGCTTGTGCCGAGTTATATAAATTGTATCTTAATAAAAAATAACAGATTTTTAATACCTGAAAACCTCTATCGTACCAAATGTCTAAAAGAGAAGCATTAATTCGCTACAGTGCCATCATCAAAACTTTAAAGAAAAATCCATCAACTTTAAAGGAGATAGAGCAAGATTTGGCCTTACAATCTGAACTTCATGAGTATAATTTAAAAATATCGAAAAGAACTTTTCAGCGGGATGTAGAAGATATC
>JACMRQ010000205.1 GCA_014376355.1 Arcicella sp.
CAACTCATGTGATTCCTTTTGGAAAGATGAAGTTATTGATGAAAAAATCCGTTTAAGAGCTTACCAAAATTGGGAATCAAGTGGACGACATTTTGGAGATTCACTGATGTATTGGCAACAGGCAGAAAAAGACTTCATGGATTAATTTTGTTTAGGTCGGTACAAAATAAAGTTTATCATATAAAAAAATTATAACCCATGTTAAAAACCATAACTCTTAGCATTGCTATACTTTTTACTCAAAGTGTAAATGCCCAAATCAAAGGCATTAAATTTGTAAAGACCAGTCTTAAAAATGCCTTTGAAATAGCCAAAAAGCAAAATAAGCCCGTTTTTGTGGAAATTTATGCAATCGGTTGTACGCATTGTGAAAACTTCAAAAAAACCTTCGATACCAATCCAACTGTTGGGGAATATTTCAATCAAAAGTTCGTTTCGTATCAAGTGGAAGTAAATTCACCAGAAGGTCGTGAATTTCGCAAGAAGCATAATATTTATGTGCTTTCAACGCCCATGATGTCGTTTTGGGATAAAGATGAAAACTTGATGCACATTCAAGTGTCGGGTGATGAACAAAATAATGAAAAATCGCTCAAAGAAATGGCAGATCGAGCCATTGATTCCACCAAAAATTCAGCTTCGTGGAAGAATTATTTTCAGCATGGTGTTAGTGATGATAATTTCCTGATTGAGTATGGATATATGTCAAGAATGATTTGTGATACTACTGGCAATATAGCCGCCATGAATGCTTTTGCGGAAAAACAGCAGAGTACTAATTTTCAAAATCCAATCAATTTTTTAGTTTTACAAAAAGTTATCATTGACGATGAAAATCCTCTCTTTAAGCACGTTGTCAATAATTTGGATGCTTATTACGCAAAATATCCTAAAAAGGATGTTATTTCTATGGTTGAAAATACGGTAATGTACAGTCTTTACAGTAGCCGTGCGAATAATTTTTCTTTGGAAAAAATGGCAGATATGAAAGAGAATTTGCGAAAAATTGGAATAGACAAACAATCAATTGCTGGCCGTTTTTTATTGCCTGAATCAAAGATGTTATTCAAAACTAACCAACCCGAAAAAGCGATTGAATTGATTGATAATTTCTATAAAGGATTGAAAACGATTGATAAAAAGGATGGTGAATTTATTGAAAAATACGTGCGTGGATTCACACAAGATGAAGCTATTTTGAGTAAAATTAATTGGATATTTAAAAAATAAAATTTAACGTCTGACTGTCGTCTGACTGAAATTATAAGCTAACCAAAAACAAATAAAAATGAAACTTTGGGGTATTGATTTAGGAGGTACAAAAATTGAATGTGCTGTTTTAGACAAAAACAATTTATCAGTAATTATTAGAAAACGTGTTCCAACGGAGGCTGATAAAGGTTATCAGCATATTGTTAATCAAATAGTTAAATTAGTTAATTTGGTTTCGGAAGACTTAGGAGAAACACCTGTTAAAATAGGTTTTGCTACTCCTGGAGTCCTTGACCCCGAAACACAATTGATGAAAAATTGCAATACCGTTTGTATGAACGGGCAACCGATGAACCAAGATTTAGAAAAAGCCTTGGGCATACCCGTAAAGTTGGCAAATGATGCCAACTGTTTTGCGTTGGCGGAAACATTGATGGGGGCAGGCAAGAATTATCCAAATGCTGAATTGGTTTTTGGGGTTATTATGGGAACGGGAGTCGGGGGAGGTTTAGTTGTGCATGGAAAAGTTATTGGAGGGCATCATGGCATTGGTGGTGAGTGGGGACATAACATTCTTGAAGAAGGCGGAGAAGATTGTTATTGTGGTAAATCAGGCTGTGCTGAAAAAGTTATTTCAGGAACTGGATTAGAACATTTTTATGAAAAAAATACGGGTAATCATCTGAAATTGAAAGAGATACTGGAAAAGTATGAAGCCAAATCTGATTCAGTTGCAGAGGCTACGATTGACCGAATGTTAGAATTTTATGGTCGTGGAATTTCAACAATAATTAATGTGCTTGACCCTGATTTAATTGTGATTGGTGGGGGAGTAGGAAATATTGATTTGCTTTATACAGAAGGTTACGAGCGAATCAAAAAGTATATTTTTAATAATAAAAAATTGAGTACGCCCATCATAAAACCACTTTTGGGCGATAGTGCAGGCGTTTTTGGAGCAGCATTATTATAATTATTTATGATTGGTTGAATTGTGATTTAGTGATTATACGACAAGAAATCACTAAATCACAATTTGTACTATCAAAAAACTATTACTTCCGAAACACAATGGCTCTTACAGGTTCAATACGAGTGATGACGAAGGTTGGAATAATTAAAACTAATATTACCAAAGAAATTGTGGCGAGATTTAATAATAAAATCACCCACCAATTTAGACTAATTGGAACGGTATTCATGTAATAATTGGCGGCATCTAAAGGTATTATTTTATAATATTTTTGGAGTAAACAAATGCCAATTCCACCGATATTTCCATAGATTAAACCTTTGAAAATCATCGTAAAACCACTCCAAAGAAAGATTTTTCTGATTTGCCAATCACTTCCACCCAAGGCTTTTAAAACGCCAATCATTGGGGTTCGTTCCAACATTAAGACCAATAAAATCGAAATCATATTAAAGCACGCTACGAACAGAATTAGGGTTAAAAAAATTACCATGTTTCTATCCAACATACTCAGCCAATCGAATAATCCCATGAACGTATTTGTTATTTTTTCTAACTTCATATCAGGCTGTAATTTGTCTTGAATAATCTTAGCAGTAGCATTTAATTGTTCAAAATCTTTTACATAAACTTCATAACTTCCTACTGAATCAGTCCCCCAACCATTTATTCGTTGAATTAAGTTGATGTCACCAATGATAAGATTCTTATCGAACTCTTCTAAACTGGTTTCATAAATTCCTTTAATCGTTAATTTTCGAGGGCGGTCGGTGGCGTTTAAAAAATAAATAATGGGAGAATCTCCTACTTTTAATTGAAGTTTATTGGCAATAATTTTACTAATTAAAATATCTTTTGAATAAGTGGAATCTGAAAATTCAATCTGGTGACCCTCAATAATATTGGGTTGAAAACGCTCAAAATCAAAGTCTTTACTGATTCCTTTCATTACTACTCCCAAAATGTCTTGACGTGTTTTTAAGATGCCAGCTTTCTTAACAACTGTTTGTAAATGAGCAATTTCTGGGATGTTTTTATAGTTTCTGAATAAATCTGTTTGCTTAGAAATGGGATATTCTTCGTAAGATTCATTGGCAGAAAATTTAGCAACTTTTATGTGACCTGCAAGGCTAAATATTTTCTGATTAATGGCATTTTTGAACCCAAATAAAACTGCAAACGCCAGAATCATTACTGCCAAACCCACGGCAATGCTACCTACACCAATTTTTGTAACCGTACCTGAAAATGAGGAAGTTTTAGTGTTTTGGATACGTTGAGAAATGAAATAGGGAAAATTCATGGGGTATTTTGTAAATTTGAATTATTAATCTGTTTCTCAATGAAGCAGAACAGATTTTTATACAAATTACGATGATTTTGCTAAAATGAGATAAAACCATGAATTTAACTTTAATAAAAAAAGCGTTTATTTTTCTAAATCTTTGGGTAGCAACGGCTTGTGCGTCAACCCAAATTGATGTTCCAAAAAATTTAAAAATAGGAGCAGAGCAGACTAATTTATATGTTCCTTATTTAAAAGACAAGACCGTTGCCTTGGTGGTAAATCATACTTCCATGATTGGGAAAACCCACTTGGCTGATTCTTTGCTTTCTTTGGGTATTAAAATCAAAACAATTTTTGCTCCAGAACATGGATTTAGAGGCACAGCCGATGCGGGCGAACACGTTGCGAATGGCATTGATATTAAGACTGGTGTTCCGATTGTTTCATTGTACGGAGCCAATAAAAAACCTTCTTCGGCACAATTAGAAGGAATTGATGTCCTGATTTTTGATATTCAAGATGTTGGAGCAAGGTTCTATACTTATACTTCCACAATGCACTATGTTATGGAGGCCTGTGCGGAGCAGTC
>JACMRQ010000206.1 GCA_014376355.1 Arcicella sp.
GGAACTGGAGTAATTGCGGGTGGTGCAATGCGTGCTGTATTGGAATCTGCAGGAGTTCATGATGTATTAGCGAAGTCTAAAGGTTCTTCAAATCCCCATAACGTTGTAAAAGCAACCGTTGATGCACTCATTAAAATGAGAAATCCACATACAGTTGCCTTCCAAAGAGGAATTTCATTAGCAAAAGTTTTCAACGGATAGTTTTTCTAATTATTAGTTATGAATTATGAGTTATGAGGTAGTCTATACCAATATTGAATTTGTAACTCATAATCCAGAATTCAAATAAGCCATGTCAAAGGTAAAAATTACACAAGTTAAGAGTACAATCAAACGTCCAGAAGTTCAGAAACGTACAATCCAAGCTTTGGGTTTAGGTAAATTGAACAAAAGCGTTGAGAAAGAATTAAATCCTGCTATGATAGGAATGATTCGTGCGGTTAAACACCTGCTTGTAGTCGAAAATATCTAAAAATGTTTTCCAACCTTCATTGGTTGTTTAGAGTTTCTTATTGAAATTGAGAACAAGCGAGTTATTTCATGGTGAAATAGCGTTTAGCAAATCTTATAACAAATATTACAATGAATCTTTCTTCATTAAAGCCTGCACAGGGCTCTACAAAGGTTAGGAAAAGAGTTGGTCGTGGTGAAGGCTCTGGTTTGGGCGGTACATCTGCTCGTGGTAATAACGGTGCCCAATCTCGTTCAGGATATTCTCGTAAAGCTGGTTTTGAAGGTGGTCAAATGCCACTTCAACGTCGTGTTCCTAAGTTCGGTTTCAAGAACATTAATCGTGTAGAATACAAAGCCCTTAATCTTGATACACTGCAATCAATTGCTGAATCAGCAAGTGTTACTGTGATTAATCATGACTTTTTATATAACCATGGATTGGTTTCCAAAAATGACTTAGTGAAAATTCTTTCTCGTGGTCAAATCACAATTGCTTTGGAAGTTACTGTGAAAGGTTTCTCTGCATCAGCAAAAGCAGCAATCGAAGCGGCTGGTGGGCAAGCTATAGTAGGGTAAAATATATGTTTTCAGAAGTCAGAAGTTGATTCTGTCTCTGGAAATTTTTAAACTAATCAGGATAGACAACAGAAATATTTAAGTAATCGGAAGAAAACTGGCAACAGATTTGTATTTAAAGAAATAGTTGAACAAATTGGATTTTTATTCCTTAACGATTATTTAAACAGATAGCATGAACAAGTTTATTAGCACTATCAAAAACATTTTCTCAATAGAGGAATTAAGAGGTAGAATTCTTAATACCCTTTTGTTTATCACCTTTTTTCGCTTGGGCTCATACATTGTATTGCCAGGGGTTGATGCTAATAAGTTAGCTCAGAAAGGAGACGGAGGTTTATTAGGTTTATTGAATATGTTTTCAGGAGGAGCATTCAATAATGCTTCGATTTTCGCTTTGGGTATTATGCCCTACATTTCTGCTTCTATTGCTATTCAATTACTAACTATTGCATTGCCTTATTTTCAGAAAATGCAAAAAGATGGTGAATCAGGACGTAAGAAGTTAAATCAGATTACTCGTGTTCTAACTATTTTGGTAACTGCTGCACAAGCAACTGCTTACTTGCAAACAACGATTCCTGCAGAAGCCATTATGGTGAGTGCATGGTCATTTCGCATATTTTCAGTGATTATTTTGATTGCTGGAACAATGTTTTGTATGTGGTTGGGTGAGAAAATTACGGATAAAGGAATTGGTAATGGTATCTCAATGCTGATTATGATTGGTATAGTATCACGTTTTCCAAGTGCTATTATCGGTGAAGCTCAATCTCGTGGAATGTCAGGTGCCTTATTGTTTGTGATTGAAATGGTAGCCCTTTTCTTTGTAGTTATGGGTGCTGTGATGGTAACTCAAGCAGTTCGTAGAATTCCAGTTCAATATGCAAAACAAGTAGTAGGGAACAGAGCGTCAGCCGCAGTAGGCGGTGAACGTCAATATATTCCGTTAAAACTAAATGCAGCAGGTGTTATGCCAATCATTTTTGCTCAGGCTTTAATGTTTGTTCCGGGACTGTTGGCGGGTCAATTTGCAGATAGAAGTGAATTTGCCCAATCAGTGGTCCAAAACTTTGGTGACCCGAGTTCATGGGGATACAATTTGTTGTTTGCTTTCTTGATTATCATTTTTACTTTCTTTTATACAGCGATTTCAATTAATCCAGTCCAAATTTCAGATGATATGAAACGTGGTGGTGGATTTGTTCCAGGTGTGAAACCTGGAGAGGCTACTTCAACTTTTATTGCTGATATTTTGGATAGAATTACTCTTCCAGGAGCAATTATGTTAGCTATCATTGCGATACTTCCAGCAGTTGCGGGTTTGTTTGGAGTAACTCGAGGTTTTGCTTCTTTTTTCGGAGGAACATCCTTATTGATTTTGGTAGGTGTTGTCTTAGATACACTTCAACAAATTGAAAGCTACTTATTAATGCGTAAATATGAAGGTTTAATGCAATCAGGTAGAGTACAAGGTAGAACACAAGCTACCGTATAAATCAAGAGAGTTGAAAGGACTCTTCATAAAATGATTTTTTTAAAAACAAATGCAGAGTTAGAGGTTATTAGAGCAAACGGAATTATATTGGGACAAGCCCATGCCGAGGTTGCTAAGATTATAAAGCCAGGAGTCACTACTAAAGAATTAGATAAGGTTGCTTACGAATTTATAAAAGATAGTAAAGGTCATCCTTCATTTTTAAATTATAATGTAAGTGGAAATAAGTTTCCAGCATCATTGTGTATTTCTATAAATGATGTCGTGGTTCATGGAATTCCGAGTCATTATCAGTTAAAAGATGGTGAAATAGTTTCAATTGATTGTGGAGTATATAAAGATGGTTTTCATGCAGATAGTGCTTATACTTATGCGATTGGGGATGTTAAAGAAGATACTTTGAAATTGATGAGAACTACGAAAGAATCGCTATATCTCGCTATTGAACAAGCAGTGTTTGGAAAACGAGTTGGTGATATTGGATTTGCTATTCAAGACTATTGTGAAAATTTGGGATTTACCATTGTTAGAGAGTTAGTTGGACATGGAGTTGGGAAATCATTACATGAAAAACCAGAAGTTGCTAATTATGGTAAGCGTGGAGACGGAACAAAATTGAAAGAGAATATGGTCATTGCGATTGAACCAATGGTGAATCTTGGGAAGAAAGCAATTCATCAAGAACATGATGGCTGGACAATCAGAACACAAGATAGAAAACCTTCTGCTCATTACGAACACACTGTTGCGGTGAAAAAAGGAAAAGCAGACATTTTGACAACTTTCAAATTTATTGAAGAAGTAATTAGTAAATCAGAGTACATCGTTAATATTTAATTATGGCAAAACAATCATCAATAGAGGTAGATGGTATTATCATTGAAGCTCTCTCAAATGCAATGTTTAGAGTTGAGTTAGAGAATACTCATCAAGTAATTGCCCATATTTCAGGAAAGATGCGGATGAATTATATCAAAATCTTACCTGGTGATAAGGTAAAATTAGAGATGTCTCCTTATGATTTGAGTAAAGCAAGAATAGTCTATCGTTACAAGTAAAAATAAATTACGACAATGAAAGTAAAAGCGTCAATAAAGAAGCGTAGTGCTGACTGTAA
>JACMRQ010000207.1 GCA_014376355.1 Arcicella sp.
ATCCCCGTAAAATTCAATAAAGTAACGGGGGATTATCGGTCATTTTATAATGCTGGGCAGTTGAAAGAAGAAGGTAAATTTGATGATAGTGTGAAGGTGGGGCGTTGGCGAGAATACCATCAATTTGGTACGGGGGGACGTTTAAAGAAGGAAACCTTATATGCAAAAGATAAATTTGATGTAACGCCCGCAGAGGTTTTAGTGGAAAGAGACGATAAAGGGAAAATTATTTATGAAGCTCCAAAGAAGGTAAAAAAGAAGGAGGATGAGGATAATTAATTTTGTTATTCAAATATCAAAATAGGACGTTAAAATACATTTCAACGTCCTATTTTCTATTTTAATCCAATCTTTACAAATCAACCGCACAACCATAAGCCGCTTCAGTTGCTCCTTTAATGGCTTCTGAAATAGTTGGATGTGGATGAATGGAAGTCATAATTTCGTGAGCAGTTGTCTCTAAACGACGGGCAACGACAACCTCCGCAATCAATTCAGTTACGTTATAACCAATCATGTGAGCTCCCAAGAATTCACCATATTTTGCATCAAAAATTACTTTTACAAAACCGTCCCTTGCTCCTGCAGCAGTTGCTTTTCCAGACGCTACGAATGGGAATTTACCTACTTTAATTTCATATCCTGCTTCGATAGCTTTCTTTTCAGTTAAACCTACTGATGATATTTCTGGCGTGCAGTACGTACAGCCTGGAATATTAGAATAATCTAAAGCCTCCACGTGATGTCCTGCAATTTTTTCAACGCAAATAATGCCTTCCGCAGAAGCTACGTGAGCAAGAGCAGGTCCAGGCGTAACGTCACCGATGGCATAGTATCCTGGTACGTTTGTTTGATACCATTTATCAACCGTAATTTTTCCCTTATCAGTAATAATTCCGACTTCTTCCAAACCAATATTTTCAAGATTTGAGATAACCCCAGCTGCAGAAAGTACGATATCGCAATCAATTGAAATATTTCCAGTTGACGTTTTAACGGATACTTTACAACCTTCACCTTTGGTATCTACTGTTTCAACCGATGAATTTACGTGAATATCTATGCCTAATTTTTTGTATTGTTTTGCTAATTCCTTTGAAACGTCTTCATCTTCAACGGGAACAATATTTGGTAAAAATTCAACGATGGTTACTTTCGTTCCCATAGCTGCATATACATAAGCAAATTCAACACCGATTGCCCCAGAACCAATAATTACCATTGATTTTGGTTGGGTTTCTAAGGTCATTGCTTTGCGGTATTCAACTACTTTCACACCGTCAATTGGAATGTTTGGTAAAGCTTTTGCTCTTGCACCCGTAGCAATCATAATGCTTTTTGCTTCATATACCGTTACTTTCCCATCATTAGCAGTTACTTCAACTTTGTTATTTTTCAAGGCTTTACCATTGCCCATCAATACATCAATTTTGTTCTTTTTCATCAAGAACTGCACACCTTTTGACATTGAATCTGCCACTCCACGAGAACGCTTAATTACTGCCCCAAAGTCAGCATGAGCTTCAGAAACTGTGATTCCATAATCGGCGGCGTGTTTGATATATTCAAAAACTTGAGCAGATTTCAGTAATGCTTTTGTAGGAATACAGCCCCAATTGAGACAAATACCGCCCAAAGATTCCCGCTCAACGACTGCACATTTCAACCCCAACTGCGAAGCTCGGATTGCTGCTACATATCCACCAGGACCAGAACCAATTACAATTAAATCATAAACTTGTGCCATTTTATTATATTTTTAAAGGGATAATACAATTTTGAGGTACAAAGATAGTCAAGACAAAGGATAGAGTATAGAGATTGGAGATTAGATATTTTAACATTTTATTTATCGAATGGAAATCTTAATGATTTTATGGCTTAATGTTAAAAATAGTGTAGAATTCTTAATCTCAGTTTTAGCTTTTTGATTTTATGTATCTTTGTAAAATAGTAATTGTTTTTTGGTCAATATCACTCAATATAATGAATAATTCAACCAATACAACTTTCGAAGAAACCAGTTATCAATCGCACGAATCTTGGTTTGCCAAACAGTATCCAGATGAAGATAAAAGATTGGAAACCATTAAAAACTGGCAACAAAGTATCAAGGATAATACGATAGATTACTGGATTCACGAACAGTTATTTCAATTAGCTAATCCTTTAATTAAAGCAAATGACTCTTGGGTAACCGTCGGAGATGGCTATGGTTTCGATGCCAACTATTTTGCTCGAAAAGGGTGTAAGGTAATGGCAACTGACATTGGTGGAGCTTTTCTGCCTTTAGTAAAATCTCAAAATCTAATTGATGATTATTCAATTGAAAATGTTGAGAAATTATCTTTTGCCGATAATTCTTTTGATTATGCTTTTTGTAAGGAAGCTTATCATCATTTTCCACGTGCTTACTTGGGCGTATATGAGATGATTAGAATAGCAAAAAAAGGAATTATTTTGATTGAACCTCAAGACCCCTTAACAAAAATGCCTACGATGCTGGCAATCAAGAATATTCTCGATCGTTTCGACCCCACGCTTTTACAAAAATATTGGAAAAATAGATACTCTTTTGAAGAGGTTGGAAATTATGTTTTCAAGTTATCTGACCGTGAAATGGAAAAAATTGCTATGGGAATGAATCTGCCTGCCATTGCTTTTAAAGGAATAAATAATGCTTATTGGAAGCCTGGTTTAGATACTGAAATAGCCAACGAAAAATCAAAAGCCTTCAAAAAAATTCTTTCCAAACAAAGAAGGGATAATTTTCTTTGTAAGTTGGGAATATTGCCTCATCAAGTATTAAGTGCAATTATTTTCAAAACTTTACCTGATAATGAAACCATCCAAAAATTAAAGATGGATGGTTATTTATATTACGAATTTCCGAAGAATCCATATTTATAAAATAAGGTCTTCCAATTAAAAAAATCAAGGTGCTTTGTTTTATCCTTATCTTTGTGCTCCCAGAAAGAATAGTAAAACTTACAATATAAAACAATTTCACGCATGACAAAAGACAGGTTCAATGACCTGAAAGCCAAAGTAGAGGCTTTGAGGAGGTATCTTTGACTACGATAATAAGAAATTTCAGATTGAAGAATTAGAAGTCGTAACGCAAGACCCTGAGTTTTGGGGTAATTCAAAAAAGGCAGAAATCACGATGAGACAAATTCGTGAATTAAAATTCTGGACTATCGGTTTTGACCAGCTAAATCAATTGACGGGTGACCTCGAAACGATTTGGGAATTCTACGATATGAACGAGGCTTCGGAAGAAGAAGTTGATGCTGAAGGAGCAAAATTAGAGGAGAAATTAGGAGAATTAGAATTCCGGAAAATGATGTCGGATGAAGGCGATAATTTATCTGCCGTAATTGAAATAAATGCTGGTGCTGGTGGCACTGAGTCGCAGGATTGGGCAAGTATGCTCATGCGAATGTACATCATGTGGGCAGAGAAAAATGGTTTCAAAATTAGAGAAGTTGATCATAATGATGGTGATACGGCTGGTATAAAATCAGTTGTGATGGAAGTTGAAGGTGAATATGCTTACGGAAATCTAAAATCTGAAAACGGTGTTCATCGTTTGGTAAGGATTTCTCCATTTGATTCTAATGCTCGTCGTCATACCTCTTTTGCTTCGGTATATATTTCACCTTTGGTGGATGATACCATCGAAATTTATATCAATCCTGCCGATGTCAGTTGGGATACTTTCCGTTCGGGCGGTGCAGGTGGACAAAATGTAAATAAGGTTGAAACAGCGGTTCGTTTAACGCATAAACCTTCGGGAATTATCATTGCTTGCCAACAGGAACGCTCTCAGTTGATGAACAAAGAAGTTGCGTTAAAAATCTTGAAATCAAAACTTTACCAGATAGAAATTGATAAACGTAATGCTGCTCGTGCGGAGGTAGAAGCAGGTAAAAAGAAAATTGAATGGGGTTCACAGATTAGAAGTTACGTTTTGGACGATAGACGAGTGAAAGACCACCGGACTGATTATCAAACTTCAAATACAGATGCCGTTTTAAATGGTGATATTAACGAATTTATTAAAGCATTCTTGATGGAAGCATAGAAATAGAAGAGGTGGTAAGAATTATTTTCTTATCACCTCTTCTATTTTATTTCTGCTTATTTATAATTTAAAATTACCCTTAAAATCTACCTCTTTTTTATGAAATGGATCAATAATTTTATCAATTAAGTCTGCTAAAATTGCACGAGTGATAAGTTGATTTCTATTTGGATAATTTTTCATGATTGACTGTAAATAATCCTCTGGTATAGGTTGTATTTTAGTAAGAATCTCAAAGGCATCATCAGCCATTATTTTCTCTAACATCACTTGTTCATTTGCTTGCATTCTTAGGTTCGGATAAATAGCTTTTAACGCATTTATTACCTCCCCATTTGTCATAACAGAATCAGGATAAAACCAGGTTTGATTAGACCATTTATGATTTTTACCTTCGCCTTTCAAAATTCCAGTTGCTCCAATTCTTTGAATTGCTTCAAAGTTTGGATGTTCTGGTTTTACATCCAAAAATGGCAATAAATACGCCTTCGATTTCAAAAGATTATCTTGTACTTTTCTAATAGAAACCTGTCGAGGAAAATTTTTCTCTTGTACACTCAACGCTGCTAAGACACCTGCGGCTTGTCCAATGCCCATCACCACAGGTTGTAAGCGACTTGCTCCATTTACCAAATTAGAAACCGAGATAGATTTCTCCGCAACTATCAGATTATCAACATCTTCTGGAATTAAGCTTCCTAATGGAATACTAAACGAAGGAATAGGGACGAAGTATAAATCGGGAGCATCGGTATTTTTGCCGTGATGTTGGTCTATTGGGTAATCTCCAACAGCAATTCCTGTTCGATAAAGTGGTTCTATTTGATTGTAAGGCTTCTCCAAATGGTTCATATTTGGACGAGCTAATCCATGAATTCTTCTGCTTTCACGATAATAAGGAATTAAAGGTAATTTATCTTCCGTTTGAAATTCATCCGATAAGCCAATCGTTTTCCAACCCAATTCTGTTTGCATGAAATATACAAATCCAAGGGTGTGTTCTTTTGCTTTTTTGATAGCTTCTTGGCGTTGAGAATCATTCATTTCAACCATGTTTGCATAAAAATCATTGCCATTTATGGGCCAATTAATCATAAATTTACCGTTCTGTAATTTACCGTAAGTCTTCATTTGTTCGCAGTCCCACAGGCGTGACATTTTTTTGTCTGGGCATAACTTTTCACAAGCACAAACAAAGTCTTCTTTTTTATAATTCAATGGTCTGGTAATAGTTACATCTTTATTAAATTCTTTTAAAATGACAACATACGTTAAATCTTGAATGATATTATTAGTTTTTTCGGGAGCAATTCTTTCATTATAAATGGTTTTTGATTCCATACCGATATCGTATTTTACGCCTAATCTTGCGGCAACATCTCCCAATTCTGTTCCGTCAATCAAAATTTTGGCATTGATGATGGTATCATCGCTGAAGTCAACTGTCCAACCTTCTGATTTTTTCTTAATATGTAGGAATTTTACCGAAGAAATTATGCTTAAATTCTTCTCTTTTGCACACATTTCTCGCAAGATTTTTTGGGCAACGGTAGGTTCAAACATTATTTTGCTAACCCAACCAGAAGCCAAAGCCTCTTCACTGCCATAATGTTTAATTAATTCGTTACGAAATTCTGCCCAAAGCCCCGATAATAGATTATGGTTTCCATCAATCGCACTTACACCCGCTGAAGTCATCATCCCTCCAAGCCAAGGTGTTTCTTCAACGATAATTGTTTTTACTCCCATGCGAGCAGATTGAATGCCAGCCATTGTTCCGCTTGTTCCTCCACCAATGATAAGCACATCGGTATTAAATCTATTTTTATCAGCGTAAGAATTTTCCAATGATAAAATCAAAAAAAACAAAGTCAAAATTATTTTCATGGCATAAAAATTATTTAATTGTTAAAATTAGTTTGAATTATCTACTACTTGATATTTGAAACAAACCTGTGATAAAGTAAAAAAGTTATTATTACAAACCCTTACTCAATCTTAACAACGGCTTTTAGTGGTGCCGACAGTTTACGATTTTTAAAATATAAATTGTACTATAAAAGTTCATAAACTGTTATTTTAGTAAATCTTTTATGGATATTATTGGTAATATATTACTTTTGAATATTAAAATTTATTTCAAATAAGGTAATTGTATAAATAGTCATACGGTATTATTTATTCTATACTTTCAACATTATTGTTATTCTTGTACTTCAAAAAATAGAATGTTATGAAGTTTATAAAAACGATTGCCGCCCTTTTTTTATTTGCATTATTAAATTTAAATGAATCTTTAGCTCAAGAAGAATATACTCAAGAAGCAAGTGTTTATGCTCTTGGGAGATACGGCAAAAAAATGGCAAATGGTGATTATTTAAGTAGTCGTCAACGCACTTGTTCACACGAATTTCTGCCCACAGGTTCATTAATTAAAATTACAAATTTAGTTAATAAACGTACTGAAATAGTAGTAGTTAATGGTAAAAGTCAGACTACAGATGTGGAATTAACGCACAGTGTGGCACACGATTTAGGACTTTTAGGCGCTAATAAAACAAACGTAAAAGTTACAGTCGTGAGAAAAAGCAAAGAAAATATTTCTCATTTTTTATTACCCGAAATAGAAGTTATAAACGAAATAATTACTGCTGAAAACGAAACTTCGGTTGAGAAATTGTCTGTTTTCGACAATCCAAAACCAGATAAAACAGCGGTCAAAAAAAAGCATGAATTCTCAATGGATTTTCCACAATATGAACCAATCAAATTTGATACGATTACCCAAAAATTTCTAATTAACGGAAAACCGATTGTTCCTAAAAAAGAGAAACCAATTTATAAAGAGAAAATTATTATGAATTAACTACTCATTTTTCAATCAAAAAGCCCATCAAATTTAGTTTGAAAGGCTTTTTGATATTTAATTAAATTGTTTGTTATTGTTTATAATGGGTATTAATGCAGCAAAATTCAAAAATTTCTTCTTTGTGTACTGTGTAATTTACAGTTAAATATTAATCATTTTTCGATAAATTTCACTCCTGCGTAATTTGTTTTAATCATAATTTTTGTGCCTGATCCTTTGCCAATTTTGCCTTTATAGGTTTTAGTTGACTGCCAACCCATTTTGCGGTCGTCATCATCGTTTTCATCAGGATTCACGGTGAATGTTACTTTACCAGATGGATAACGGAAGTTTGCGTAGGTTGTCGTTACTTCAAAATCAGCATTGACATCACCGTTTACAGGTAATTTTACAGCAGTATAGTTAGAACGAATATCAAGGCTTTTTAAGGTTTTTGACATTTCTGAAAGTTGCACGCCATCAGAATAACTAATATTTAATTTGCCTGTCTCATTAATTTTCCCGATTTTTCCACTTGAATATTGGAAAGTTCCGTCCAGATTATTAATATCGTCTAAGGTTACAGAGCCATAATTATTTCTTAATTTTAAGTTATCTGCTTTATCAATGGTTAGTTTTGAGTAAGCAATAAATAAATCTCCATCGTCCATTTGTTTGATATTACTGGTTCCGTATTGAACAAAAATATCCTTATCAATTCCTTTGAGGCGATCTGAGGTAAAACTTCCATAATTTGAAGTAATTTTTAAGGGTGCCTCAAATTGTGGGATAATCGTCTTGCCGTATTTATTAGAAACTGATAAGGCATTCGTTCGAGGCATATAAATCATATAATTAATCTCAACGCCTTTTTTACCCTTCGGACAATTACAATTTTCATCATCTTTCTTACCATTCCAACTCCAATTATTCCCCCAACTCCAATTATTATTATCCGAATCAATAAAGGTTTTAAAAGAGATTTTTCCAGTCTCTCTTTTATCCGTAATCTCCACATTATCAATAAGTTCTTGAGCTTTTGATTCTGATGTTCCATAGCCAGTGATAGTAATATCAACCTTAATTTCGTTTTTATCCCAAAGTTCTACTTTTACATCTCCGTGTTGATTAGAAATGGTCAAACGGTCTTTTGAATCAACTGAAAAGGTTTTTGAAATAGTCCTTTTCTTTTCGATTGGATTATCTTCTGTGGAAGGGTCATATTGGTGCTCAATATTTTCTAAGTTTCTTCTGTAATTTCTGTTGACAATAGTAGATTTTGCCATTGCATTTAAGTTTCTATGGACTTCTTCGAGATTTTTAATTAAGTTTCCCTTATCCACTTTAAACTCAATATTTTTATCCCTTCTTTCGGATAAACTATTTTTTAAACTGTCCTGAGACCAAGCATTTGACACGCATAAAATGCTAATAATCAATATATTGTATATTATTTTCATGACTTTGTTTTGTTATAATAAATTATTTTACACACTTTTCATTGAATTTTTATGATACTGTTTTACTTTTTCAATGATTATCAATTGGCGGTTTAAAATGTCCAATTGTACCTGTAAATTCTGAACCATTGCCTGTACTAAATCTTCCTGATTGGGCGTTCGAGATAATTCGGTTTGTAGGTTTTTATAATCTTGATTTAATTTTTCAATTTCAGAAGCAAATTCTTTATACATCACGGGGTCATGCGTTTCAATCTGCTTGATTTCTACTCGTTTACTTTCAATCAGACTTGTATAATGAATCATCTTACTGCCATATTGTGGGGCAACTTCTGCAATAATTTGTTCGGTAGAATCTGATTTATTATTTAGGTAAAATATTGATAAATAACCAATTACTAACAATATGCTGGCAGCCATTGCCCATATTTTCAATTTTGAAATAGCCGATTTTTTGAATTTGATTACAATTTCATCCGACTCAGATTTTTGAATATTCTCTTTTCCAAGCGACTTATCAATTTTATCCCAAAGTCCTGCTGGAGCTTCGCAATCGTTGAAAGCCTCTCGGTTATTTTGAATAAATTCTTCTAAATTTTTATCTTTTTGCTTATTCATTTTCTTATTTTACTGTAACTCGAATTTTACTGTAGCTCGAAATAGTATTTCGAGAACTATGTC
>JACMRQ010000208.1 GCA_014376355.1 Arcicella sp.
AGTTTTTTATTGAATTTTCAACTCTTAACAAACACTATAAAATAATTTACTGATTTTAATGTAGAGGAACTTGTACGTAAATTTGCCAATTAAAATTCAAAAAAGAAACTATGATTTACGAATATAACTATTTACAGGAGTTTATCCGAAAAATTTTTTTAGCCATCGGTTGTCCAGAAACAGATGCCGAGTTGGCTTCTAAGGTTTTAATCTCCGCAGATTTACGTGGTGTTGACTCACACGGGACGGCACGTTTAAGCGGATATGTAAGATTATTCGATAACGGACGTTTAAATCCAAATCCTCAAATTAAAATTATTCACGAAACTCCTTCAACTGCTGTGGTCGATGGAGATAAAGGGTTGGGCTTAGTGGTTGCACCTTTTGCAATGAATATTGCCATGCAAAAAGCCACTAATGTAGGCTCAGGTTGGGTTTCAGTTCAAAATTCCAATCACTTTGGCATTGCTGGATTCCATGCAATGATGGCTTTGGAAAATGATATGATTGGTTGGGCTATGACAAATGCTGCACCCTTAGTTACACCAACCTTCTCGAAAGAAAAATTATTGGGGACAAATCCAATTGCAGTAGCCGTTCCTGCTGAAAAAAATCCTGCTTTTGTTGCGGACTTTGCCAGTACTGCTGTTGCTTATGGAAAAATGGAAATTTTACAAAGAAAAGGTGCTCCAGCACCCCTTGGCTGGGTTCAAGACAAGGATGGAAATTCCACTGATGATTCAAATGCGGTTAAAAATGGTGGTGCTTTACTCCCACTTGGCGGTGACCGTGAGCATGGTTCGCACAAAGGATATGGTCTTGGGGCAATTGTAGATATATTCTCGGGCGTTTTATCAGGAGCTAATTTTGGACCTTGGGTACCTCCATTTGCAACCGCTGGATTTATGAATGCGGGTGAGCAAGTTGGCAAAGGAACAGGGCATTTTTTAGGTGCAATGCGAATAGATGGTTTTCGTCCTGCCAAAGATTTTAAAGCCGATATGGATAGATGGATTGACCGTTTTCATGCTGCTCCTGCCATTGACGGACAAAAAGTATTAGTTCCAGGAGATCCAGAAAGAGAAATTGAGGCAGAACGTAGAGCCAATGGAATCAATCTTTTAGAACCTGTAATGAATGATTTGAAGGCTTTGGGAGATAGGTTTGAGATAGATTTTAAAATTTCGTAGTCGTAATGATATAGTTGTGTAACGTGGGAGTAATAAAATAATAAAGATTTGTTTCCAAGGTCAAAATAACAATCTTTTATTGTTGAAAGCCAAATAACAATGGATTCATAAAGGTTCTGAGAAAAATGCAAAATATTATTTTCAAGATAATTTTGTAAAAAGTGATAAAATTTATATTTTTACAAAATCATAAACCCTAAATTATCATTATAAAGTGGAAGAAAGAGACAGAGAAGAATTGTTTTCGAAAAGAATTAGAGCTGGAAAACGAACGTATTTTTTTGATGTAAAATCAACTCGCTCAAACGATTATTACATCACTCTTACTGAGAGTCGCCGTTATCAAAAAGATGATGGATTTGGGTATGAAAAACACAAGATGTTTTTATACAAAGAAGATTTTGGTAAATTTATGGAAGGGCTTCAAGAAGCCGTTGATTACGTTAAAACTGAGTTATTACCAGACGTAGATTTCACCCAATTTGACCGTGAGGACGAAGAAAGAATGGAATATAAACCAACCGAGACCAAAGAAGAAGATAGTTCTTTTGGTAGCGATTTGAAATGGGAGTAATTAGTTAGAACTAAGATTTTGAAAGCCTCTGAAATTTCAGAGGCTTTTTTGCGGTATTTTCACTAATTTTGCATTCTTTTTAATTTAAGAAATTACAAAATAAAAATAAATGGGATTACAAGTAGGCATCGTAGGTTTACCAAATGTTGGAAAATCGACATTATTTAGTGCAATATCATCCAATAAGGCAGAAGTTGCCAATTATCCTTTCTGTACGATTGAACCAAATGTGGGCATCGTAACAGTTCCCGACCAACGATTAAACATTTTGGAGGAACTCGTTAAGCCTCAGCGTGTTCTACCAACGGTTATTGAATTTGTGGATATTGCTGGATTAGTAAAAGGTGCTTCGCAAGGGGCAGGTTTGGGAAATAAATTCTTAGCAAATATCCGTGAAGTTGATGCTATTCTTCATGTAGTTCGTTGTTTTGAGGACGATAATATAATTCACGTTGAAGGGCGGGTTAATCCCGTTTCTGACAAAGAAATCATCGATTATGAACTTCAATTAAAGGATTTAGAATCGGTTGATAAGAAAATGCAGAAAATTGAACGGGCAGCCAAAAACGGAGATGCAAAATCTAAGGCAACTTTGGCGGTTTTACAACAATATAAGTCAACTTTGGAAGCAGGTAAATCTGCCCGTACAGTGCAAGGAATTGAAGCAGAAGCTAAATTTGAAGCCATTGGAGATATTTTATTATTGACCGACAAGCCCGTGATTTATGTGGCTAACGTTGATGAAAAATCAATTACTGCCGGTACAAATGATTTTGTAGAACAATTACGCAAAAATGTTGCTGAAGAAGGGGCCGAAGTTATTGTGATTTGTGCGGCTTTGGAAGCCCAAATTGCCGAAATGGAAGACCCAGAAGATCGTGAGATGTTTTTGGGTGAATATAACTTAACTGAATCTGGTTTGGATAAATTGGTTCGTGGTTCGTATTCTTTGTTGAATTTGATAACTTATTTTACGGCTGGTGTTAAAGAAGTTCGTGCTTGGACAATTCAAAAAGGTTGGAAAGCTCCTGCCGCAGCGGGCGTAATTCACTCAGATTTTGAAAGAGGGTTTATCCGTGCAGAGGTTATCAGATTTGCTGATTATCAACAATATAAGACGGAGAATGCTTGTAAAGAGGCAGGTAAATTATCAGTTGAGGGCAAAGAATATACCGTTATTGATGGTGATATTATGCACTTTCGATTTAATGTATAGTTTTGAGGTTTGAGATAAAAAACGGGAACTTGACAAATCAAATTCCCGTTTTCTTACTCAATAATATATATTCTAAAGTTTTAAAACCACAAACTCTACTCTTCTATTCACCTTGCGTTCTTCATCAGTTCCTTTTTTAACGATTGGTTTTGTGTCTCCATATCCAACAGCTTGTATTCTTGCGGATGGAATTCCTTTTTTTACCATGTAGGTCTCACAAGCATCCACACGCTCCTGGGAAAGTTCTAAATTTGCATCAGGGTCACCCACAACATCTGTGTGCCCGTCTAAACGAATTTCCATCAATGGATTGTCTTCCATCATAGTAACTAATTTGTTCAACTCGGCAAAAGATGCAGGTAATAAATCTGATTTAGAAACCTCAAAATAAATATTTTTGAGTGTAATTTTATCTCCTACTATAATTGGTGTTAAATAAATATCCTTCGTAACTTTTCCAGTGGCCTTACTCAAATCTATCACATCGTTTGCCACCAAATACCCTCTTGCCGAAGTAGAATAGGTATAAACTTGCCCTTTTTGTAAACTCATTTTATAGATTCCAGTGCTGGCAAAACTTTGTACTGAATCCAGCATTTGTTTTGAACTTGAAAGTTTATAATCAATCGTAGCACTAAGCGGACGGTTTGTTTTAACATCACGCACAATTCCTGAAACAAATACGGTCGTAACAACTGGTACAGGCTGAGGTTTGGGCGTGTTATCAACTTCACCAATTTTACCTGATTTTGTTCTTGATTTAGTTGGTGTTGTTGGAGTGTTATCCGTATTAGTTGGTGGGATTTGCGTTGGTTGATTCACAGCATCAGAGGGATTTTTGACATACAAATCGTAAGTATTCCAACAAATATAATTATCCGAATTACATTCATTCATATCAAAATTTTCTAAACCTTTGTCTAAACGTTCAAAATAAGCCACAAAATTTATAGATTCACCAGGTTTTAAACGACGCCCATATTTTGAAAGATTTATCGCTTGTGCATCATTCAAGAATGGAATATTATCCGTTTTAATAGCCTTGAAAGTTCTTGCACCATTAGCAGCGACCAGCACAGCATTTTCTTGAAACGCTACATTTTGACTACCATCATTATAAACCGTTTTTCCAGTTGTTTTGTCTCGATATTCTCCAGCTTGGTTTCTATTCGTAAAGGTCAAATAAAGAATAGTATATTGGTCAGTCAAACGAATATTTCCAACCACTAAATCCTTATCTGCCGAACGTCCAGTTTTTGCTTGAGGATTAGAAGGATAATTAGTTTGTTCTCTTGGATTTTGTTGAGGATATTTCTGTGGACGGTCGCCACCATTTGGAGTTTGATTACTGCCCGAATTACCATTATTTGTTCCGTCATATCCACCAGAACCTTGGGGATATTTTGCAAAACAGCCTTGTAATAAGATAGAGATAGTTAAAAGCAAAAATAGTTTTTTCATTTTATTAATAATTAGAGTAAATAGTAAGTGAACGAAAATTACAAAAACTTCTTGTTTTATCTAACTTCTTTAACGAAACATTAACAAATTGGTTATTGACTTTTTATCAATGTATAACCAACTAAAGCATCTGCCCTTGAACCGATTGGTCGATGATATATAATTATTTCATATACATTTTCTGTTTGTGAGTGAGTATTTTCAAAATCAACCTCACTCCTATTTCCTTGAGCATCAACCGTTAAATAATTATAATTATAGATTCCTTGTTTCAACTGAATATAGACTTCATACGCTTGATTTTCAAGTACATAGTGCATTAAATTGTTTTCATTCAGTCGCCAATCATTGAAAGCTCCATTAACATAAACTTTCTTATTTTCTAAAGAATCAGATTTCAGAAAGAAACTTACACGAATATAATCAGACTCGGTTTCTCCTCGATTCGTTTCGTAATTATCGACAATAAATTGCCCATTAAAATCATTTATGGCCACATAGGCCATTCGATTTTGTGATTTATCAGGATAAATTTCAATCACACTCTCCTTCTCACCTTGAAAAACTTTTGAAATATTTACTAATTTTTGCTGGGTACTTCGTCCGTCAAACATTCTGAATTCATTACCACCCTCAAATTGGTTTTCACCATCAAAAAACTGATATTCTAACTTTTTATTATAACCATCTACTAAAAAAGGAATCAAAGGTTTGGTCATTTTATCTTCCCTAAAATTTTGACGGATAAATACTTTTAAATCTTGTTTGGGATCAATAATTTCGTGACCGCCATAACTAATCCCAAAATTTACTTGCTGATGGGTCATTCTGCGTTGAGCATTATTTGGATAACTTACTCGCCCACCTACATTTACACGATTATCGTAAACCATAAATTTGCGAGTTAGAACAATATCATCTTCATTTCTATTTTTATAAACCATCACAATATAATTTCCTGATAATTTCACGTGAGGCAATTCAAAAATAAAATGGTTATACTGAATTTTTGTGGCAAAAGAATTCTTATAATCGTTTATTGGGAAGTCATTGTATTCTGGCAAATATTCAATTTCATTCAAAACCGATGGAGTCCAATCGGCATTACAATGAAATATTTTTACCCTAAAAAACTGAAAATCAGGATTTAGACAATCAAATTCTAAAAAAATGGGCTGATTATTTTGAAGGTTTACAACGGGAGGATTAAACGTAGCTTGGATATTTTTACCCGTATTTGAAGCAGCATATAACTGGACAGTGCGAATGTAAGGCTCGTAGATATGATTATCATAAATAATTTTCTTAGGCTCGTAGGTATCTCGATTTTTTTTCTTTTGGGCGAAAATTGAGATAGAAAGTAACAAGAAAATAGTTGTTAGGATTTTCATAATTAAGTAAAAGAATAGCACGTAGATTACCCAGAAACTTTAAAATGCCTATTTAAAAGGATTGCTTAATTGATAAAAAAACCTTCAATTTTGCATTATCTATGTCTGAGGAATCTACGTGCCATAAGTTATGTATTTTTATTTTAAACCAAACTACCCTCTAATTGTTCCATTTCCATCATAACTTCTTCCCATTCGTCATTTACTGCTTCCAATTGATTAAGAATTTTTTGGTAAGAATCATTTTCATGTTTTAACGCAACTGAATCATTAAAAATTGCAGAATCGGCTAAGATGTTCTCTTTTGCCACTTTTTCAGATTCTAATTTAGCAATAATTGATTCTGTATCAGACAGTTTTTGAGTTAATCTTTTTAAGTTTTTCTGAATTTCTTTCTTAGCTGAATCATCAATTATTGGCTTTTTCTCAACTACTTTTTCTGTCGTTTTCTTTTGCGATTTTTCTACAATAACTTCACCATTCAAAACACGTTGTTCTTGCCAAGTTTCGTATTCGTCATACGTTCCAGGATAGACTTTTATCTCTTCATTTTCGATATACCAAATTTTATTAGCAATTTCAGAAACGAAAAATCTATCATGAGAGACCACTACAAAAGTACCTTCATATTGCTGTAAAGCTTGAATTAGAATATTTACCGACATCATATCCAAGTGATTGGTTGGCTCATCTAATAACAAAAAGTTAGCTTCCGAAATCAAAACTTTTGCCAAAGCAATCCTAGATTTTTCTCCTCCCGAAAGCACCTTAATTTTCTTAAAAGCGTCATCACCAGAGAACAAGAAACAACCTAAAATACTTCTTAATTCAGTTTCTAATTTACCCGTTCCCGTCATTTTCAATTCTTCGAGCAACGTATTATTTACATTCAAACTCTCTAATTGATGTTGTGCATAAAATGAATCAATCACATTATGTCCTAAAACTCTTTCACCATCGATAGGTTCAGAGCCATCAATAATTCTCAAAAGTGTAGATTTCCCTTTTCCATTCGCTCCAATCAAGGCAATTTTATCACCTCTTTCAATCATTCCAGCCGTATTGGTTAGGATTTTTTTAGAACCATACGCCTTCGTAATTTTATCCAAAGTCAAAATAAAACGACCAGGCTGTGTACCAAAGTTGAATTTAAAATTCACTTTTGCGTTATCATCCTCAACCGCATCAATTTTATCCAAACGTTCCAAAGCCTTCACCCGTGACTGAACCTGACGAGCCTTTGTTGCTTTTGCTTTAAATCTGGTAATAAATAATTCAGTTTGCTTAATAGCTTGTTGCTGGTTTTCATAGGCACCTTTCTGAATTTCATTTCTAAGGGCTTTTTCTTCTACAAAAAACTCGTAATTCCCTGCATAAGAAACCAATTTCGACCCTGTAACTTCTACAATTGTATTAACAGTATTATCTAAGAAAAATCTATCGTGAGAAACCACGATAATTGCCCCATCATAGGTATTAATATAGTTCTCTACCCATTCAATTGAAGGTAAATCCAAGTGATTGGTAGGCTCATCGAGCATCAAAAGTGATGGTTTTTGTAGGAGTAATTTTGCCAACATAACCCGCATCCGCCAACCTCCCGAAAAGGTATGAAGTGGTTGTTGTAATTCCTCGGTCGTAAAACCTAATCCTTCTAAAATAGTTTCTGCTTCCGACTGGATTGTGTAGCCTCCCAAGTTTTCAAATTCATCTTGAAAACGTCCTAACTTATCAATATCAGAATCTTCATAATTTGTTTCCATTTTATGAAGAACCTTATCTATTTCAATTTGCAAGAAGTTTTGTCGCTCGAAAGCCTGCATCGCTACCATCAAAATTGACTCTTCACTTTGATAAGAAAGTAAGTCCTGATTTAGGAAACCAATTGTACAATCGCCTGATTTTGAGATAGTTCCA
>JACMRQ010000019.1 GCA_014376355.1 Arcicella sp.
GTATATCAAACTCTTCTAAATCGAAAGTTAAAAATATGTTATTCATGTATGATTTATTTACCCAAAAAACCGAATTCTCAATAATCTCATAATGTTTCCAAACTCTTTTTTGATTACTTGCAAGCCCATTTGTGACAGAATTACGCCTTCACGTAAAGTAAGTGGAACGGTTGAAATTATTAAATCATTTTGCTTGCAAGCTCTTAGAATGAACTCAGTATCAAATAGATAGCGATTGATTTCTGTTTTTAAAAAGACTATCCGCCCTTTCCGATTAAATCCTTTTAATCCGCCTTGAGTATCTGGAAATGGTAAGTTTAAAAATAATGAATTGAAAATATGCGAACCCGAGGATAAAATTTTGCGATAACGCCTTAAATGATTGGAATATGAAAATTGTCTTTCACCCAAAACAATGTCTTTGCCCATTAATAATTTATTAATCATGGCTTGCATACACGAGATTTCAAATGGAAAATCAACGTCGGTATAAACTACAAATTCATGGTTCACCAGTTTAATTCCTTCTCTAAGTGCGTATCCTTTTCCTTGATTTTCTGAATAAGTTATGTATTGAAAATTAAGTAATTGCTCTCTAAGATAGGCAATGTTTTCATCTAAAATATTGCGTACCGAACCATCATTTATCAAGGTAACATAGAAAGTCAGTTCGGGAAATAATGCTTCCAAAACCATAATATTTTTCTTAATATCAACGTGCCAAGTTTTCTCTTCGGGATTATAACAAGGTAAAACGATGTCAATGGTTTTGTTCATGAAGTGGTTGGTATTTTTGCGTGAAAACTATGTATTGTAAGTGTAACCAAACTAATAATACTGGCAAAGCTTTCAAATTGTAGGGAATCACGTAGGTATTTCGAATATATTTCGGGAATAAATCCGTTGGCGATAAAATCGTAAGTATAAAAACAAAAATAAGTAATCCTTTTGTAAGATTATTTTTTGGGGAAATTAAGTACCAAAAAGCAACCCCTACCACCGAGATAATATGGGTATTAGATTCAGCAGCATGATTAAACAAAATTACCCACATCATAATGTAAGACGTTACTGAAATTCGCAAAGTAAGTGACTGATTTTTAACAAAGAAGAAACAAAATGTAATGAAAATTCCTAAGCAAATCAATCCAAATAACTGGATGTAAATAATGGGAATTAAAGTGGTAATTAAAGTACAAATTAGTCCAATTACTGATACGCCGTAATTTACTTTATGGTCTTCTTGTAAAAGTGTCATCCATTCTTGATATAGTCTCGGTAATTGGTCAAAACCTACCACAAAAGCCGGTAGAATCGCTAAAATCCCAAAGAATAAGATGTAAATGAATACGTTTTTGAAGAAATTTTTACCATAAAACGGCAGTAAAACGGCTGAAATTCCTCCATAACCTTTAATGAAAAAACCTAATGAAGACACAAATCCTGTTGAAACTGTCTTGCCATTTTCTAAATTTACAAAAGTCCAGACAATCAAAGCCGCAATCAAAGGATTGGTTTGCAAATTGTGCAAAGCGGTCATTAATTCCACAAAAATAAACCACCAAACGAAGGTTTTTTGCTTATAAGAAATGGGTAGAGATTTAATAGCATAAAAAATAATTAAGGCTGAAAAAACGTTCCAAACACACATTCCAGCCCACATCGGTATCCATGTAAATGGGGCAAAAAGTAGGGCAAAAGTTGGATGATAAAGGAATAAATCAAAATATTCGTTGGGATATTCCAAATGCAAATTTTGACGATTCAGCAGGTGTGCGGTTGAAGCCCTAAAAATTTTGTAATTGTTAAACCCTTCGTTTAAATAGTGTTGCAAGGCAATAACAAAACCTGCCAAAATATAAATTCCGAGAATAATTTTTTCTTGTAAAAAAAAGGTTTTAAATTTTTGCCAGTAAGAATTCATAAAATTGAGAGCATTTTAAAAAACAAATTTAGTAAGTCATAGGCAAGAAACCTGTTTTCTATTCGTAAATTTGTTTAAATCTCTCAGAAAATATCCATTGAAAACATATATTCGCATACTTCAATATGCTGATTCAATTAAGAATCTTGCATTTCCATATTTCATCCTTTCATTGCTTGCCAGTTTGTTCGGAATCTTGAACTTTACCCTCCTTGCACCTCTGTTA
>JACMRQ010000209.1 GCA_014376355.1 Arcicella sp.
CCTTCAAAAGCCAAGATATGCGTGGCGATTCTATCTAAGAACCATCTATCATGGGAAATAACAACGGCACAGCCCCCAAAGTTCTCTAAGGCTTCTTCTAAGGCACGTAAAGTATTAACATCCAAATCATTGGTTGGCTCATCTAATAACAAAAGGTTCGCTCCCTCTTTCAACATCATCGCCAAATGTACCCGATTCCGTTCTCCTCCCGAAAGATTTCCAATTTTCTTCTCTTGGTCGGCTCCGTTGAAATTAAACTTACTCACATACGCACGAGCATTCACTTGTCGCCCACCCAAAAGCGTCATTTCTGTTCCTCCCGAAACCAATTCAAATACGGATTTATCAGCCGCTAATTGATTATGTTCTTGGTCAACATACGCCATTTGTACGGTTTCACCGACTTCAAAGGTTCCTGCATCAGGCTGAACTTGTCCCGTGATGAGTTTAAAAAGTGTTGATTTACCTGCACCATTGGGTCCAATAATTCCTACAATTCCCGCAGGAGGTAATGAAAATGTTAAATTATCGAATAATAATTTATCGCCATAAGCCTTCGTAACGCCTTGAACCTCAATTACTTTATTCCCTAATCTTGGACCTGCTGGAATAAATAATTCTAATTTATCTTCTTTCTGACGATTCTCTTCCGACATTAACTTATCGTAAGCATCTAAACGAGCTTTTGATTTTGCCTGACGAGCCTTTGGCGACATTCTTACCCATTCCAACTCACGTTGCAAAGACTTTTGGCGACGTGATTCAGTTTTTTCTTCCTTCGCCAAACGGTTCTGTTTTTGTTCTAACCACGAAGAATAATTTCCTTTCCAAGGAATACCTTCGCCTCTATCCAACTCCAAAATCCAACCCGCTACGTTATCCAAAAAGTATCTATCGTGGGTTACAGCGATGACCGTTCCTTTGTATTGGCGTAAATGCTCTTCTAACCAAAGGACAGACTCGGCATCCAAATGGTTGGTTGGTTCATCCAATAATAAAACGTCTGGTTCTTGTAGAAGTAGGCGACAAAGAGCCACACGACGTTTTTCACCTCCCGAAAGGTTTGCCACATTTTGGTCGGACGGAGGACAACGCAAAGCATCCATTGCCCGTTCCAAACGAGTATCCAATTCCCAAGCGTTATGATGATCGAGTTTTTCTTGAACCGTACCTTGACGTTCTAATAATTTATCAAAATCAGCGTCTGGGTCACCAAAGGCTTCGTTGATTTCGTCAAATTCTTTCAATAACGCCACAACTTCAGCAACGCCTTCCTCCACGATTTCTCTAACGGTTTTCGTTGGATCGAGTTCAGGTTCTTGCTCCAACATTCCGATTGAATAGCCTTGTGAGAACACAATATCACCCGTATAGCTTTTGTCTTTACCCGCAATAATTCTTAGGAGAGAGGACTTTCCAGAGCCATTTAGCCCTAAAACGCCAATTTTTGCTCCGTAGAAAAAAGAGAGGTAAATATTTTTTAAGATTTGTTTTTGAGGTGGAACGGTTTTAGAAACTCGCTCCATCGAAAATATGATGGTTTCTTGACTCATTGTGTACGTTGATAATTTTGTAGTTCAAAGGTACAGGAAAGGTTGTAAAACTAAAAATTTCAAGTTTGGGCGGATGATTTTTATTAAAAAATATAGCTTTATTTATATAGTTAAAAATTAACGAAGACCATTTTTTCTTATCTTTGAATAGAAAGATTCCCAACATTTATCGACTAAATAATTAACCATGAAAAAATGCTTACTCACCCTACTTTTTAACGGATTTTGTTTTCTCATCCAAGCCCAATTTAACCCCAATCTTTTCAATTCGATGAAATATCGAATGATTGGACCTCATCGTGGTGGACGCACAGTGGGAGCAGTAGGCGTACCTCAACAACCCAATATTTTTTATATTGGAGTCAATAATGGCGGAGTCTGGAAAACCAATGATTATGGTCGGACGTGGAAACCCATTTTTGATGACCAACCCACGGGTTCAGTGGGCGATATTGCCGTGGCTCCTTCCAATCCCAATGTCATTTATGTTGCCAGTGGCGAAGGAATTCAACGTCCAGATTTGGGAGTTGGAAATGGGGTGTATAAATCGACCGATGCAGGTAAAACGTGGATAAATACAGGTTTGAAAGATGGGCAACAAATTGGTAGTATCATCATTGACCCAACCAATGAAAACCGTGTTTTTGTAGCCGTTTTGGGGCATCCTTACGGTCCAAATACCGAAAGAGGGATTTATAGAACACTTGACGGAGGAAAAAATTGGGAACGAGTATTATATAAGGATGAAAATACAGGAGCCATTCAAGTGGTTTTCGATCCTAAAAATTCTAATATTATTTACGCAGACCTCTGGGCGGCTCGTCAAGGTCCTTGGGAAAATGGAGCTTGGCAGGGTACAGAAAGCGGTTTGTTTAAATCAACCGATGGCGGAAATACTTGGAAAAAACTTAGTAAAGGATTACCAACCGTTGAAGAAGGATTAGGAAGAATTGGCTTTTGCGTAGCTCCGAGCGACCCAAACCGTTTGTACGCTACGGTGGATGCAGGAAAATTAGGCGGAATTTATCGTTCGGATGATGCGGGAGAGAATTGGATTTTAATCAATCCTGATGGGCGTTTGTGGGGTCGTGGAAGCGATTTTGCCGAAATAAAAGCCGACCCAAAAAATGCGGACATTGTTTACACTGCCAATGTTGTTGCGTGGAAATCAACCGATAGAGCAAAAACTTGGACCGCTTTCAGAGGAGCGCCTGGTGGTGACGATTATCACAGAATTTGGATAAATACTGATAATACTGATATTATTCTTCTTGCCGCCGACCAAGGGGCAATTATCACGGTGAATGGTGGTGAGACTTTTTCTTCTTGGTATAATCAACCAACCGCACAATTTTATCACGTCAGTACCGACAATGCCTTTCCATATAATGTGTTGGGCGGACAGCAAGAAAGTGGCTCCGTTAGTATTACTTCACGGAGTAATGATGGCAGTATTGGCTATCGGGAATGGCATCCTGCGGGCGTGGAAGAGTACGGATACGTTGCCGCCGACCCGCTCGACCCAAATATTATTTACGGAGGAAAAATTACTAAAACTGACAAACAAACGGGGCAAATTCAAAACATTGCTCCTGAAGCTGTGAAATCTGGGAAATATCGTTTTGTGAGAACTGCTCCCGTACTTTTCTCGCCCATTGACCCCAAAACGTTATTTTTAGCAGCAAATGTTCTGTTTAAAACCCAAGATGCGGGTAATTCTTGGACGATAATCAGTCCAGATTTGAGTAGAGAAACCTATGCTGATATTCCTGAAAGTGTTGGGATTTATCGTACCGAAGAAATGAAAAAAATGGCTCGTCGTGGCGTAATTTATGCCCTTGCTCCTTCGCCAAAAGACCTTAATACCTTATGGGCAGGCACGGACGATGGACTCATTCATATCACAAAAGACGGAGGTAAAAACTGGAAGGATATCACACCAACAACACCTTCAGATGAAAAAAATAATTATTGGTTATGGGCGAAAATTTCGATGATTGAAGCTAGTCATTTTGACGTAAACACCGCTTACATTGCCGTTAATCGTATCCGAAATGACGATATGCGACCACACATTATGCGTACACGAGACGGTGGGAAAACTTGGCAAGAAACGATCAATGGTTTACCAAATGACCCCATAAATTCCGTAAAAGAAGACCCAAATCGGAAGGGATTATTGTTTGCTGGTTCAGAAACTGCCGTTTATGTTTCCTTTGATGATGGCGACCATTGGCAATCTTTACGCTTGAATATGCCCGCCACTTCCATTCGTGATTTAGTGATAAAAGATGATGATTTGGTCATTGGAACGCACGGACGTAGTTTCTGGATTTTGGATAATATTACACCTTTACGTCAAATCACGGCAGATTTAGCAAAATCAGAGGCCATCTTCTATAAACCTCAAAATCCCTATAAAGTGCGTTGGAATATTTATTCTGATACGCCCGTTCCACAAGAAGAAGCGGCTGGACAAAACCCGCCCGACGGAGCAATTTTTGATTATTTCTTGAAAGAAAAAGCGGAGGAAGTTGCATTGGAAATTTTTGACGTTTCGGGAAAGTCTGTTCGAAAGTTCTCGAGTAATGATAAACCTTACACAATTCCAGACGTAAATATACCTTTGTATTGGATTCGTCCGCAACAAATACTTTCTGCCGAGGCGGGTTCGCAACGTTTTGTGTGGGATATGCACTACCAACCTTTGAACGAACCAGCTTCTTATCCAATTTCGGCAACGTACATGGACACCGCCCCCGACCCAACTTCGCCTTGGGTTTTGGCAGGCAACTATACCGCAAAGATGACAATTAATGGCAAAGTTCATACTCAAACGTTCACTATAAAACAAGACCCAAGAGTAAAGACAAGTCCAGAAAAAATGAAGCAAATTCATGATATGTCCATGATTTGTTATGAAGCAAAACAGAAAATTATAGCTAAATTAGAAGGGCATAAAAAGGAAGGAATTACAAAAGAAACTAACGTTAAATTAAACAAATTAAAAGGCGTTTTCTCTTCTATTTTTACTATTTTGATTGATACCGATATGCCAGTTACTACGCAGATTATCAAGGCTTTGGAGCAAGCACAAAGGGAGTTTATTACTTTATAAAAAATGTTTTGAGAAAGATGTATTCATTTTCAAAACATCTTCGTTATGGCAGTTAACTTAAATGCTGACTAATTATCAAAACACCCATACTTTTACTTAGGCAAAGAGATTGTCTATTTTTTAAAAAGTTAAGTTAAATTCAACTTTGTCTTTTATGCAAATCTCGCCTGTCAAAGTAAATTTTAGGCAATTTTATCTTTTTGGATTGGTTCTTAGAATTTAAAAGATACCAAATAATAAAAAAATGACCACTCAATGGATTATGTAGATAAAAGATTAGATTTTTTATTGAAAATCAGTAACTTGCACAAAATTAATTACAAAAACAAAACTGTTTTAATAGTTATAAGAAAGCTACTCAAACATTAATTAACCTAAACCATGAATCACTTAGAGTAATGAGCCTTGCCAGAAACTCTATTCATGTAATAAAACCAATGGAAAACAAAAGTAAGAATCCCGCTGAATATGGCTATTGCCAAGACGGTAAGGTCTACCTGAAAAGCTACGCTGAGTACGAAGAACGCCAAATTGGTGTGGTCAGAAACACTGAAGAAGAAGCATTACAATATTTTGTTAATCGCTTTTCTATCGCTGAAAACAAAGTAAGCACGCTGTTTGAACAAGTGGAAGAAGCCCAAAATAAGGGGTCGTATTTGACTAAACTGCTTCAACTCCGTAAAAGCCTCACTGAATTTGATGGTCTTGGAAATTTCATTCCCTTGCTCGAACGTTTGGACGGCATGGAATTGGAACTTCGTGAATTGATTTTAAATAACCAAATTAAAAACCTTGAAATTAAAAAGGCTTTAATTGAGGAAGTCAGAGAAGCGGGTAAAATTGAAGATTGGGCGGTTGCCACTGAAACCATTATGGAAATTAAAGCCAAATGGTTGAAAACGGGACCCGTAGATAAAAATCTTCAAGATGGTGTGGAAGGTGAATTTGATGAAATTGTTGATGAGTTTTTCGTTCGTCGTCGTGAATATTATTCTGAAAAAAACCGTCTGATTGATGAAAAATTAGCAACGCTTCAACGTATAGTGGATGATGCTCGTAATTTACGCTACGAAAAAGATATTGATGTTGCTTTTGAAACCATTAAAAATTTGCAACGTGAATGGAAAACGATTGCGAACGTTCCACCGAAGAAGCAAAGTTTACTTTGGAAACAATTTAAGCGTTCTAATGATTTCTTCTTTGAGCGTTATAACCGTGATAAAGGTATCGTTACAACCATCAGAATTGACCCACGGGTGCAACAAATGAAGGAAATGACGACCGAGTTGGAGACCTTATTTAAAGTACAGTCAGAAATTCCAGCTACTTCTGAAAAAGCGAAAGGATATTTAGTAAAATGGAAAGAGTTAGCCGCACAAACCAAAACCCTCGACCGCAGTATTGCTGAGCGTTTTAGAAATGTTTGTGATAAGATTTTTGAGATGAATTATCTCTTGCGAGTAATTAGTTATCGTCATCCAGCTTTAGACGAAAAGCCGAGAGTAGAGCAGTTGAAAATCATGATTAATCAGATGGATTACATGACCAAAAAAGAGAAAAACGAATTAGACGCTTTTATTACGGATTCTCAGTATAGTGGTCAGATGGGAGATAAACTAGTAATGAACAAAATCAATACACAGAAACGTAAAATCTCCATGAAAGAAACCTTACTAATCGAGTTCAAAAAAGAACTTGAAATATTATTAGGACAATAATATTTCAGAAATATCAGTTGTGTTAAATTTTTGAGAATTTTATTTGCAATCATGTTGCAAGTGTATTACTTTTGCAACATGATTACATTTGCAAAACATACACACGAACATAATAAAATGGAAAAGATAGGATTCTATCTTTCTCTTATGTGTGCTATTCATTGTATTGCAACGCCTATTGCTATTACGCTTTTACCTTTTTTAGGAAGCAGTTTTATTAGTGACCATTCTTGGGAAATTTGGTTTATTGGCGGAAGTTTGATGTTGGCAGGAATACTTTTATTTAGTGATTTCAAGAAGCATCAAAATCCTGTGCCTTTATATCTACTGATTGGAAGTTTACTCGTTAAGCTATTAGAAATCGTTTGGTTAGGACATCAATTTGAGTTTTTAACAGGCACTTTGGGAGCATTATTTATTACTTTAGCTTATTATTTCAATTGGAAATACAAAAAAGAATGTAGTTGCTAGATTTATAGCAAAATATATCAAGCCCTCTCAATTCGACATTGAGAGGGCTTTTGTTTAAAAATTAACTCCTAATCGAATAGCCATTCTATTCAAATTATAATCCGTTTCGTTTATATAAAGAGATTCATTAATGCGATTGCTAATCTTTGTGTTAAAACCATTATGTTTATAGCCAATACTTAACGTAAAATTGGCATTACCACCCGTGGGAATCAATAATCCTACCATTGGACTGATACTTAACCCTCCGTTAATCTTTTGATTATCACTCATTTTATCGTTCAACCACATAAATCCATACCCCGCATCAACTCCCACAAAAGTTTTTACTTTCTTGATTTTTGAATTTCCAGATGTAACTCGAATACCCAATGAAATCGGAACAATTTGGTAATTACTAAACCAATCAACGCCAACGGTTGCCCCAACCGCCAAGTTTCTGTAAACTCTAATTCCGTTGAAGGTCTGAATTGTAAAATTAACCCTTCCAGGAACCATATTTCCATAGTTGGAATTGTTGTAATATATCTGGTATGACTTACCAAATAATCCACCAAAATCAGTAAAATTGACATACTTGCCTTTCACAAAATTCTTAAATGAACTTTGTAGTGGTTTATCTTGTGGATACACTATTGTACCAACGAGAGCGAAAATGAGGGTGAATATTATTTTCATTTTATGGTTGATTACGTGAAAATATTGATTTAAATATTCTGGTTTAAATCAAACCGAATGGTTTTGCTCACGAAAAATCATGAAACAGGTTTAACCGAAATCTTACTTAATAACTTTAAACTGTTTGGGTTCGAGTAATCATACTGATATAAACCATCTTTTCCAATCAACATTAAAGTATTATTAAGCGGAATTACATCGTAGGCGTTCATATTCTTAAAATGTTGTAATTGCTTAATATCCATAGGTTTAGTGGCATCAAAAGTTTTTAATCCGCTTAATCCTTCACAGATAAAAAGTTTATTTTTATCAATTCCTAAACCATAAGGACTTTCCATTTCATACGTTTTTAAAAGAATAGGACTTGCTGCGTTTGAAACATCAATCACATCCAATTGATTAGCAATTGCCCTACCACAACGAGAAAAATTATTGACCGAACGAAGTGTTACATAAGCAATATCATTCTCTACCACCACAGGGTCGCAAGCACGGGCGTGGTCGAGACGGGATAAATAAGTTGGTTTCTGAGGATTTTTATTATCCCAAATTTGCACACCAGTGTTGGTTCCTAAAAATAATTTGTCTTTGTAAGGGAAAATTGTTTCGATACCAAAACCTAAGTTTAGAGAACCATCTTTTACAGGATTTTCGGGATTTTGAAGGCTGAATAATTTCATTTCACTTTGAGAAACCGCATAAAGCCTTTCATTGACAATCGCAAAACGAGCTGTTGAACCGCTCACGCCTGAAGTACTGGGATTACCAGATGAAAAAGCAAATCCTAAGCCTTTCGAATCAAATGATGCAGAAGCATTCGGTAAACCATAATAATACTGAGGTTGTGGGTCGCACGCAATTTCTTGGGTTGTGGTGTACATTTTATACCTCGAATCATAAATGGTTTGGTCGCTTGCATTATAATTCCAGCCAATTCCATCCACTTGTCCATTGGTAAAAACTTCTTTTATTCTGGAAACTTCCTTCACAGCGTTAGGATTACTAATGTCGAGAGCAACAAAATCAGTGTAACTATCGGCATATAGTATATTTCCCTTCACAGCAATATCCACATTTCCCAAGATAGAAATGAACGAAATTGCTTTGGGTGAAGAAGGATTTGTGTTGTCAATCACATGGATTCCTTTTTTCACTTCATTGATAAACAGGTAGTTATCTTTCGCATAAATTTTTCCAGGATTTTCCAAATCTTGAGCAGGAAGCGTTTTTACCCCCGTTCGTAATTCATTCAAAGTTACTCTGACTGATTGCGTACCTCTATACGTTACAGTTTGAACACAATTGTCTTTACATGAGACAAAAGCGGTAGCCAACGCTGTTATGAAGAGCGTTGCGGATAGAAAATTTTTCATGATATTTAAGATTTAATTATTTAGAAGCACAAATCCCATTGAGGCAATCAACTGTTGGTGGAATTAAAAGACTACAATCGGATATTCTGTTATATTTAATATTAAGTTCTTTTTGTAAATCGGTATATTGTTTCACTTTATCGGACAATTGCTTTTCGTCTGTTTTTGATAAAGAATAAATAATATAACTTGTTGGTCCACCACAAGGCTTACTTCCCATTGCCATCGTCTTGCAATTATCTCCTCCAAAACAAACTTTATTTTTAGCAAATTCTTCAATTTCTTTGCTCAATTGTACTAATTTTTGGTCATCATCAGCAGGCGTTAAAGGTACTTCTTGTGAACAAGCCATAAATAGTGTAAAACCAAGAAGTACTATTTTTAATATATGTGTTTTCATAATAATTAAAATTTAAATTATTTAAATAAAAGGTTTAAATATCTATATCTCCTATCTTTTCTAAACAGTTCTCATTATTGATAAACCCCTACTCCAGCCGAAATTCTAATTTTATTCCAAATTGACTTTTTCTTAGATTTCGGTTTTGGTATTTCGTAATAAGGAGTATTTTCTAAAGGTATATTTATTTTTGGATTAGCCAATTCAGAGTTAATCTTTTTGGTAGCCATGATAGGACTCATAAAATCAATGGAATTGGTAATTATTCGTTCTTGATTTTCAGATTCTTTAATTTTTAAATCAAGCCTAGTAATTGGTTCAATATTTTCTGGTTTCACAAAAATAAAGG
>JACMRQ010000210.1 GCA_014376355.1 Arcicella sp.
CTATCTTATTTAAAATCTAAAAAGCTAAAAAAGTATGGCTCGTATTGCAGGGGTTGATATTCCCGACAAAAAAAGAGGCGAAATTGCTTTGACTTATATCTTCGGTATAGGTCGCAGCACTGCTCAGAAAATTTTAAAACAGGCTGAAATTTCTTTCGACAAAAAAGCTGGCGAATGGAACGACGAAGAAGCTAGTTCAATTCGTGCGATAATCGCTGGAGAATTCAAGACGGAAGGTCAGCTTCGTTCTGAGGTTCAGTTGAACATCAAACGTTTAATGGACATTGGTTGTTATCGTGGATTGCGTCACCGTAAAGGTCTTCCATTGCGTGGTCAGAGAACGAAGAATAACTCTCGTACTCGTAAAGGTAAGCGTAAGACTATTGCCAATAAGAAAAAGGCTACTAAGTAAAAATTAAGCTGAGATTGAGAATCCAGAGAGATTCCAGTTCGCTAATGTTCTAAGATGAGAAGGTTACTTGAAAGAATAGACGTACTCAAAACTGGAATAGAAAACTAACAAACAAATGGCACAGGCTAAAAGAAAAGACAAAGCAAAGAAAAGAGTTGTTGTAGTTGAGCAGGTTGGTCAAGTACACATCAAAGCTTCTTTTAACAACATTATTATTTCTATCACAAACAATCAAGGACAAGTTATTTCTTGGGCATCTGCTGGTAAAATGGGCTTTAAAGGCTCGAAGAAAAACACTCCTTATGCCGCTCAAATGGCAGCGACTAACTGTGCCGCAGTGGCAGTTGAAGCAGGAATGAAAAAAGCGGAAGTTTTTGTTAAAGGTCCTGGTTCTGGTCGTGAATCTGCTATCAGAACTATATCTAATGCGGGTATCGAAGTATTGTCTATTAAGGACATTACACCAATGCCACATAATGGATGTCGTCCTCCAAAACGTCGTAGAGTATAATTTCAGTTTTCTGAAAATTAATAATATAGCGAAGAGCAATTAGTAATTATTCTTCTTCGTTTCTTTTTATCTCATAATTACTTCATTAACTACAAGAGAGTTATTGACTCATTTTTATCAAATAATGGCAAGATACACAGGTCCAAAATCAAAAATTGCTCGTCGTTTTGGCGAGCCAATCTTAGGTCCAAGTAAAGCGTTAGCTCGCAAAAACTATGGTCCAGGTCAGCACGGAAAAGGTAAACGTGGTAAAGTTTCAGAATATGCTTTGCAATTGAAAGAAAAACAAAAAGTGAAATATACTTATGGTATTCTTGAGAAGCAATTTGAAAATTTATTTCATAAAGCGGCTGTTAAAGAAGGTATCAAAGGGGAAAACCTTTTAAAACTGTGTGAAGCACGTCTTGATAATACCGTTTATCGTTTAGGAATTGCTCCTACACGTCGTGCAGCACGTCAATTAACAATTCATAAGCATATTATGGTTGACGGAGAGATTGTAAATATCCCTTCATATTCGTTGAAATCAGGTCAATTAATTAGTGTTCGTGAGAAATCTAAATCATTGGAAGTTGTTACGAATTCATTGACTGGAAAAGCTGGAAAGCGTTTTAACTGGTTAGAGTGGGATGCCACAACAATGACTGGTAAATTTATCTCTTATCCAGAACGGTCTGATATTCCTGAGAATTTTAATGAGCAGGCAATCGTTGAACTTTACTCGAAGTAATCGTATTTTTTAATAAAACATTTCTTGTGTTTTATTAGCAATAAAGATTCTGTGAATAGATTTGGCATTATTTTTAATATTGCCAAATCTATCTTAATGATTTGAAAAATATGCACTTTAGTATATAGCTTAATCATTTAGAATGGCAACTGAATGATTTGAAATCTGCTAACATAAATGATAAGTTTATAATTATCAAGTTTTAGCTAAAATATTTTTATTAAGTATTCATAGAATCACAGAATTTATTCGTAGATTGCAAATCGGTTACTCTATTCTTATACATTCCAAGGTAAATTACGTTACGAAATATGTCAATATTAGCATTCCAAATGCCCGACAAAGTTGTCATGGAAAAAGCCGACGACTTTCACGGGCTATTTGAGTTTAAGCCACTCGAAAAAGGCTATGGCGTTACAATCGGTAATGCACTTCGTAGAATCTTATTGTCTTCTTTGGAGGGCTACGCTATTACAAGCGTTAAGGTGGCGGGAGTGCTTCACGAATTTTCAGCCATTGAAGGCGTGATTGAGGATATGACTGATATTATCTTGAACTTGAAAAAAGTTCGTTTTAAGAAAAATCAGGAAATTCTTGAAAACAAGATTAACGTTAGAGTTAAAGGTCAATCGACTTTGAAAGCAGGTGATATTTCTAAATTTACGAATTATTTTGACATCTTGAATCCAGAATTAGTAATCTGTACGCTTGATGAATCAAAAGAATTTGAAATAGAAATCATCGTAGAGAAGGGACGTGGTTATGTGCCTTCTGATGAAACAAGAAATACCGAACCTCCATTTGGACACATTCCTATTGATGCTATTTATACGCCAATTAAAAACGTAAAATTTAGCATTGAAAATACACGTGTTGAGCAAAAAACGGATTATGAAAAACTGGTTGTAGATATTGAAACTGATGGTTCAATTCATCCAGAAGATGCATTGAAGGGTGCTGCGTATATTCTTATTCAACACTTTATGTTATTCTCTGATCAAACAATGACTTTTGAGTCAATGAAGGCAGAAGAAGATAATGTGGTTGATGAGGAAATGTTGCACATGAGAAAATTGTTGAAAACACCATTGGCAGATTTAGATTTATCTGTGCGTGCTTACAACTGTTTAAAATCAGCGGATGTGAAAACATTAGGAGATTTAGCAAGATTAGAAATTTCTGATATGATGAAATTTCGTAATTTTGGTAAGAAATCATTGACTGAATTAGAACAATTAATTGAAGATAAAGGTCTTCATTTCGGAATGGATGTTATCCGTTATCGTTTAGATGAAGATTGATATTGATTTAAGAATTGGAAGTACGGATTGTGAATTTATGTCTGTTCATACTTCCAGTTTTTTATTTTAACTAAATGCAGTAATAGGTGAGCTGATGTGAATTAACTTAACCGCAATGATGGATAGTTTTTCGTTGGAAAAATTATTAATCATTTTAAACTTACTCAAACACAATGAGACACGGTAAAAAAAACAACCATTTAGGTAGAACTGCTCCACACAGAGCGGCGATGTTGTCGAACATGGCAACTTCATTAATTCTTCATAAGAGAATTGAAACGACAGTAGCGAAAGCGAAGGAATTGAGAAAATATGCAGAGCCTTTGATTACTAAATCAAAGACTGATGATACAAATAATCGTCGTGTTGTATTTTCTTATTTACAAAGCAAAGAGGCCATTAAAGAGCTTTTTGGTATTGTTGCTGAGAAAGTAGCAAATCGCCCAGGTGGTTACACAAGAATTATTAAATTAGGTAATCGTCTTGGTGATAATGCTGAGATGTGTATGATGGAATTGGTTGATTTCAACGAAACTATATTGAATGCTGTTGCTGATACTACAGTTAAGACTCGTCGTAGTCGTAGAGGTGGTGCTGCTAAGCAAGATGGTGCTGAAGTTGCTTCTCCTGTTGCAGATATTGAAGAGCCTTCTGTTGAGATCGTTCAAGATGAAACTCCTTCTAAAGAAGAATCTTCGGAAGAAGAAAAAAAATCGGCAGAGTAATTTGAGATGAAATATTTTATGGGAAGGCTTCGACTTTAGTTGAAGCCTTTTTTGTGTGCTTATATTTTTATTAATTGAAATATTAAAATTGATTAACTTAGACTATTACACATGACAGTTTTGCCATACCATGAATACAAAGTAAAGAAAGCGTCCAAGTAAATCGCATGGAGGCTGAAATTTAACTTTTCTGGTGGATAATTCATTTACTTTACCAAAGTTTAAGAATCATATGATTGTTAATCTAAACACTAAAATTTATATGTCTTTTTTTAATTTTTTGTTATACTTTTTTCCTTTTGTATTTTATGTACAAGGATAAACCAAAAACCATCATAAAAAGAAGCCTTCTTAATCAATATAACTATCTCGTTTTGTCTGTTTATAGGGTGACTACGTTTTTGAGAGTTTTAATAAAAAAAATTAATTATCTTTAACTTTTCATCTAATAAACAAATGCCACTTTTTAGGTTTAACTCTCACGTATGGAACGTTTTACAGGACTCATTGGAATAATATTAATCTTGGGCATTGCCTATTTAATGTCAAATAATCGTAAAGCTATAAATTTTCGCACCGTTGGTATGGGATTGGCTTTGCAGGCTGGATTGGCAGTTTTTATCTTAAAAACATCAGTGGGAGCGGTAGTTTTTTCAAGGTTGGGAAGTTGGGTTACTCGAGTAATCAATTTCAGTTCAGAAGGAGCTAAATTTGTTTTTGGTCCTTTGGCTGATGTGCCATTGGTAACAAAAGCCTTTGGTGGAGGAGGATTTATTTTCTTTTTTAATATAATTCCGACCATTATTTTCGTAGCAGTTTTAGTGAATATTTTTTACCATTTGGGTATTATTCAACTCATTATTAAATGGTTAGCCAAAGGAATGAAAGCCTTAATGGGCGTGAGTGGTTCTGAGGCTCTTTCCAATATTTCAAGTGCTTTTGTGGGACAAGTAGAAGCTCAGATTATGATTAAACCTTACTTGAAAGGTATGACATTGTCTGAATTAACGGCTTCAATGTCAGGTAGTTATGCTTGTATTGCAGGCGGTGTTATGGCAACGTATATACAATTTGGTGTACCTGCTTCCTATTTAATTGCTGCCAGTATTATGGCTGCCCCTGGTGCTTTGGCTATTTCAAAAATTATTTATCCTGAAACTGAAGAATCGGAAACGAAGGGGACCGTGACATTGAAAGTTGAAAAAGAACATTCTAACTTGATTGATGCTATTTCTGCGGGTTGTTCAGACGGTTTGAAAGTGGGCTTGAATGTGTTGGCAATGTTGATCGGATTCTTGGCCTTAATTGCTTTGGTGAACTTTGTTTTTAGCAAAGTAGGGAGCATTTTCAATTATGCAGATTTTAGTTTAGATACGCTTTTAGGTTATTTATTTGCGGGATTTGCTTGGTGTATGGGTGTTCCGAAAGAGGAAATTGTGCAAGCAGGTTCATTGATGGGAACGAAATTAGCAGCCAATGAATTTGTGGCTTACTTGAAACTAGCACCTATGATTAAAGCGGGTACATTAACTCCCAAGACCATTGCAATTGTTAGTTTTGCCTTGTGTGGATTTGCCAATTTTGGCTCGTTAGGTATTCAGATTGGCGGTATTTCAGCCCTGGAACCAAGTCGTCGAGCAGATTTAACCAAAGTGGCGGTTCGTGCTTTGATTGCGGGAACATTAGCAAGTTATATGTCGGCTACTTTGGCGGGAATATTGTTTTAAATGGATTAGAGATAATGAAGGCTAAAAATCTATTAAGGTTTTAATCTTTATTATCTCTAATCTTTCCAGAATCGAAAAAAGGCATACTTGCAAAAACTGCTCAATCCTGTCAATAAATGCCAAACGGATTGCCCTTGATTAAGTGAACATGGATTACAATTGATTTTTTGAACGTCCACTATTCTAATTTTAAGGGTAATTATTATTAGTACCAAACTCAAGATTCCTAAGAATAAATGTCTTTTTTGTGAGAATTGGAAGTAAATAATTTCGATTAAAATTAATGTCAAGAGGCATTGAGCGAATCAAGAATTTTTGCATAATTTTCAATAAAATATTAATTATTGATGGATACTTCTATTTTATATAATCCAAATTATAATGTAACCCTCGATTTTCCTTTCTTGCTCTTGCATCCTTAATTACCAAATACGCTACATTAATCATGTTCCGTAATTCGCAAATTTCTACGGAGATTTTTGATTGTTTGTATAATTCTTCGTGTTCAATATAAATCAATTCCAAACGGTCGTAAGCACGTTTTAAACGTCTGTCTGTTCGCACAATTCCTACGTAATTACTCATAATTGACTCTAATTCACGGGTCATTTCTGTAACTAAAACTAACTCTTCGGGATGGGTTGTTCCGTCATCGTTCCAATCGGGAATATTGCTTGGCAGAATGTTGTCTTCAAATGTTTCAATGGAAGCTAAAAACGCACGATGAGCATAAACGATAGCTTCTAATAATGAATTTGAAGCCAAACGATTTGCCCCATGTAAACCCGTTGATGAACATTCGCCAGCAGCATATAAAAAGTTAATATTTGTCTGTGAAAATTCATTAACTTTCACGCCTCCGCACAAATAATGTTGAGCAGGTACAACGGGTATCATATCTTTGCCCGTAATATCTAAACCCAGATTATCTTGGCAATATTTATAAATCATTGGAAAGTGATGTTTGAAGTCCTCGGCTTCAAGGTGGCGAGTATCCAGATATACATGATCAACGCCATTTATTTTCATTTCAGAGTCAATGGCACGAGCCACGATATCTCGGGGTGCGAGTGAAAGGCGTTCGTCATAACGCTCCATGAAAGTAGTTTCGTCAATATTTTTCAAGATTCCCCCGTGTCCACGAACTGCCTCAGAAATTAAAAATGAAGGTTTTTTGCCAGGTTGATATAAAGATGTTGGGTGAAACTGGATAAATTCCATGCCTTCCACCAAAGCTTTTGCTCGATATGCCATCGCAATTCCGTCGCCTGTGGCAATGGTTGGATTGGTTGTACTCTGATAAATTTGTCCGATTCCTCCCGTTGCTAAAAGGGTAGATTTGGCTAAAAATGTTTCGGTTTCTCCCGTTAAAGTGTTGAAAACATACGCTCCGAAACACTTTTTATTAAGGGTGTCTTTTGTGATTTTTTCGCCTAAATGATGTTGCGTAATTAAATCTACCGCAAAATAATGCGTAAAGAAATCAACTGATTTATGAGCTTTTACTGTTTCCAATAATGCTCTTTCGATTTCGTTGCCCGTTGAGTCTTTATGGTGTAAAATTCGTTGGTCGGAATGACCGCCTTCTTTCACTAAATCATACGTTCCATCGGCTTTTTTGTCGAACTCTGTTCCGTATTCAATTAACTCTTTTAAGCGTTCTGGGGCTTCTGTTACTACAATTTCAACGGCTTTTCGGTCGGACAGAAAATCACCCGCAACCATTGTATCATCAATGTGTTTTTCAAAAGAGTCGTCGTCTTTCCACACCGTAGCTATACCACCTTGAGCGTATTTTGTGTTACTTTCTTCCGCAACGGTTTTGGTAATAATAGCAATTTTTATGTCTCTACCTTGTTCCTCAAAATAAGTTGCAATTTTGGCGGTATAAGATAGCCCTGCAATTCCAGAGCCAATCACTAAAAAGTCGTATTGAGGCATATTATGTCAGTTATTATTTTTTGATTATTAATTGATAAAGAATTTTTAAATCTAATTTTTAAATGTCTTTTAACCTTTGATAAAAGTTGAACTATCAGCTAATAACGATTAGCCAATAACCCATAAACCTTCAACAAAGCTAATGCCTTTACGGTTTATCAAACACAATTTTATGCCTAAAATTTCTGTTATCCGTTGATAATTACTAAATTCGATACTCAAAAAATAAAAAGTAGAATTTTAACGCATATCTTTAACCAAAACTTAGTACAATTTTATGGAAGAATCAACGCAACGTAGTGGCATCTGGAAAGCAGGAGTCGCAATTTTGGCAGTGATAGCTGGTATACTTGGCTATTTATTAAATGATGCCAAGAGTATAAATAAAAACCAAGATCAGGTAATTAATCAAAAAGTGGAAGAATTGGCTTCTGCCAGAGTTCGTTTGGACTCTGTGGGGTCGCAATTGGATGCAAAAATTGCCCAAATTAAAGCTTTAGGAGGTAATGTTGAATCACTGGAAGCAGCTAAAAAACAGTTGGAATCCGACAAAGTTCAGTTGAGAAAAGTAAATGCTTTTTCTAAACAAAAATACGATGTAAAAATTGCCGATTTTGTGACTTTATTAGCGGCAAAAGATGCAGAGTTAGTTCAGTTGAAACGTGAAAATACTACATTGGTTGCTAAAAATAAAGATTTGTTTACCCAAAACAGTACGCTCACGAATGAGAATATGGGCTTGAAAACGGATAAGCAAGGATTAGCAGATTCAGTTGATAATGCCTACCGTCGTAATCGTGAATTAACTGCCAAAGTTACTCGTGCATCTGCTTTACAGGCACAATTCGTACAAGTACTTGCTCTTTCAGATAAAAATAAAGAACGTGATGGAGGTGTTTATCGTGCCTCTAAAGTGGATAAAATTAAGGTAATTTTTCAGTTGCAACCAAACCCAATTGCTAAACAAGATATCAAAACTATTTTCATGCGTGTGCTTGATCCAGATGGAGCTATGTTGTATGATTCGGCAGTAGGTTCAGGGAATTTTGATTTGTTCGGTAAGGAATCGACTTATACCGCAAAAAAAGATATTCAATTTCAAAATAATGGTCAGGGTGTTGAAATTATTTATGGTCGTGGAACGGCAATTCAATACCGTGAAGGACATTATAAAATTGAATTATATGCTGAAGGCTTCAAAATAGGAGAGGGGAATTTTGATATAAAATAACGAATTGATTTTAGTGAAAACGCCCAATAATTTTGAGATTATTGGGCGTTTTTGTTTAGGTAATCAATGGATATTCTCCGCCTTGATGCCTTTCCGCCATTTCCACATAATGTGAAGCTCCTGATTTCAATTGTTGAGCTTGTTGTTCAGAAATTTGTCGAACTACTTTTGCGGGTATGCCAACCGCTAAAGAATTATCAGGAATCATCATTCCTTCGGTCACTAAAGCACAGGCTCCGATAATACAATTTTTTCCAATTTTTGCTCTGTTCAACACTGTTGCTCTCATTCCGATGAGTGAGCCGTCACCCACGATTGCACCGTGTATAATTGCTCCGTGTCCAACTGTCACATCGTTGCCAATAATAGTTGGATCACCTGGGTCAGCGTGGAGAACGGCAGTATCTTGTATATTAGAATTATTACCAATAATAATGGCTTCAACATCTGCTCGAATTACGGCATTATACCAAACTGAAACATTCTCGCCAAAAGTAACATTTCCCATCACAGAAGCATTGGGAGCTATAAAGGGTTTATTTTTCATATTTAATTTAAAGATTTATAAAATATTTTATTTGTGAGATGGAAATTGTCTTTCAAAAGAATAATTTCTGGCAATACTATCTGTAATAAATTATTCAATTTGTTTCATTTTGTGTAAAAGTATTAACATTCAAAGAAAATACGGGTGTATAAGTGTATAATTAATGTCATAGTATTGTGTATTTTTGCTATTCGTAAAATTTACTAATTTATAAATTTCTGAAAATGAAACATTTAATTTTATGGTTAACTTTTCTAAGTCCAATGCTTATTAAAGCCCAACAAAAGATTCCTTTAGATGATATGTCTTTCTGGAAACCTTCTGAAAAAACCAATTGGCAAATTGCGGGAGATGTAACTGCCGACATTAATCAACACGATGGAATGACCCAAACTACTGGTAAAGGTATTTTGGTAAATATCCCCGTTGAAAAAAACAAAGCAAATTTACAGTCAGTCACTGAATATGGTGATGTGGACGTTTCTTTTGATTTTATGATGGCTGCTCATTCCAATTCTGGATTCTATCTAATGGGACGTTATGAACTCCAATTGATGGACAGTTGGGGTGTAAAAAATCCCTCTACGGGCGACTGTGGCGGTATTTATAAACGCCGTCGTTATGAAAATGGAAAGGAAATTCTTTGGGAAGGACACGCACCACGCTTAAATGCTTGTCTTGCTCCTGGACTTTGGCAGCATATTGATATTTCGTTTCAAGCCCCAAAATTTGATGCAACTGGCAAAAAAACGCAAAATGCGAAGATGTTATCCGTAAAAATGAACGGTGTAATTGTTCAAGAAAATGTAGAATTAACAGGTCCAACGGGAGGTCCAATTGCTGAAACGGAAGCTGCTACTGGTCCTTTTATGATTCAGGGCGATCATGGTCCAGTGGCTTTTAGAAACTTCGTAATTTTAAATTTGAGTGGTAAACCTGCCGAATTATCCAATGTTTCTTATAAAGTTTTTTATGGTAATTTTAAAGAACCTAAAGACTTTTTAAATAAGAAACCCGATGCCACAGGTTCAGTAGAAAAATTGTCGTGGGATGTAAGTAAACAAGAAAATGATTTTGCCGAAATCTTTAACGGAATACTTAAAATTCCAGTAGCAGGAAAACATATTTTTACTTTTCAAATTGGAGGAAAATATTATGTTTCAATTAATGGGAAAGAACTTTTGCCTGATGCTTGGACAGTTACAAGAGATAAAAAAAGTGCCCAAATTGATTTACCCGCTGGTGATGTTCCTTTCGAGATAACGGTTTATAAAACAGATGCTTGGATGACTCCGATTTTGGGAATGTATGTTCAAGGACCCAATTTTAGAAATACTCCTTATCATTCATTGGGTTCAACGTTGGCAAGACCTTCAGATGACCCCATTTTCTTGGATGCCAAAGAATCAACAATTCTTCGTTCTTTTTCAGATATTGTAAAAGGTAGTAAAAGACAAAAACGCATCACACACGCTGTGAATGTGGGAAATCAAGATAAACTTCATTATACCTACGACCTTTCAAACGGGGCAATTGCCCAAATCTGGAAGGGTGATTTTTTAGATGCCTCGCCGATGTGGGATAATCGTGGAGATGGTTCTTCTCGTCCACGGGGAGCAGTTTTGGCCTTAACGGATGCTCAAATTTTTGTTTCAAGTGATTCAAAAGGGACATTTTCGGAAGCACC
>JACMRQ010000211.1 GCA_014376355.1 Arcicella sp.
CTGGTCTTAAAAGTGAAAAGTTGTTTTTGATAGCATTCACAAGTCTTTTATAATAGGGTCTTAAGCCCTGAATTTCTATCCGTGCTAACTATCAAAATTACGGAAGTGGGACTGTATCCTTAGGTAGGCTCTTGGCCTGTGACGCCGACTAGTTTTCCCACTTCCACAACTTTGAATTATTTGAATTTCAAAAATAAGAATAATACAATTCAGTTTTGATGTTTCAAATCTAAAAGACGCCAAGTCAAAGAACTCAAAGAGGAAGGATATGAGGCGGGCGGCGAACCGCTTAATGAGGAAGACTTTGACCATATTTCCCCTGCATCTTTTGAACACATTAATCGTTTGGGAAAATACAATTTTAAGGACGAAATTAAACTGGAAGGAAATGGGTTACGGGCTTTAAGAAAACCCAAGAGTGGATTTGGCTTTAAGAAAAACTAATAAGATAGTTGGAAACCGTATATTTTCGGCAAATTGTTATGAAAACCTCGTAATGGCGTATGTTTTAAGCATTCAACACGGTCTTGAAAACAAAGTTGAAAAGAAGAAAATATATAAAAATAAACCGTCTCGGTTGGTAGTTTCTTATTTCAGGAAAGGGCTTTCAATCATCAAAGCTAAGATTTGGTCTTTGAATCGATTTATTGGCGTACTCAATGATATTTTTAAAAATACTGACCAAGGAAAACTCCTGTATGTCCAGTAGTAAAGGAAGTTTGCCCCACATTTAAGTGCCCCCTACTAACAGAATTTTTTAAAGAAGAATCTGAAAACCAATAATATAATCCATCTTTTTTAATAAACATCCATTGTTTTTTTTCGTTACTTTTTTGAATTTTGCAAAGTAAAATTTATAATATTTCAATATTTTTTTTACTATTTCGATAAAACTGTCAAAATTTAACTATAACTAAGATTGAATATGAAGAGATTATTACAAAAAAGTAAAAGGATAGCTTATGGTTTTATTCTTTTAGCAGTCACAGGATTGTCAACCTTTGCCCAAAGGTCGGTTACTGGGAAAGTAACAGGGAGCAATAATGAAACCCTTGCAGGAGTAAGTATTTTTGAAAAACAAACCAAGAGAGGTACAACGACTGGACTTGATGGTAGCTATAAAATTGATGTTCCAGCAAATTCAATATTGGTTTTTAGCTTTGTAGGTTTTAAATCTCAAGAAGTAACAATAGGCAACAAAACCAATGTAAATGTAGAACTTGCAGTAGATGTTCAAGCCTTGGAGGAAATAGTGGTAGTGGGATATGGACAAGTGAAGAAAAGTGATTTAACGGCTTCTGTTTCGAGTATCAAAGGAGATGTAATTAAAGAATTTCCTATTTCTTCATTAGACCAAGCCCTACAAGGTAGAATAGCAGGGGTACAAGTGTCGCAAGCCTCTGCTGCTCCTGGAGGTGGGCTTTCGGTGCGAGTAAGAGGACCTAATTCAATTTTGAGTGGTTCAGAACCTCTTTATGTAATTGATGGATTACCGATTTATCCCGATAATAATGCACTCGGAACGGGTGGTAACAGACAACCCTCTAATGCTTTGGCAATGTTGAACCCGAATGATATTGAATCTATCGAGGTATTGAAAGATGCTTCTGGTACTTCTATTTATGGTTCAAGAGGAGCAAACGGAGTAGTAATGATAACAACGAAACGTGGAAAAGAAGGGGATGGACGTTTTACTTACGATGCTTCTTATTCTATGCAAGATATTTCAAGAAAAATTGACGTAATGCGTGCGGATGATTACATGAAGTATATTAATAAGTTAGAAGTAAGCCAAGGAGGAGCAGGACGATATAGCAGTTCGCAAATTAGTGCAGCTGGAGCTGGAACTAACTGGTTGGATGCTGTGACTCGTCAAGGAAGTATCCAAAGTCATCAATTGACATTTTCAGGTGGAACAAAGGGAATGAGATATGCTTTTAGTGGAAATGTTCTTGATAATCAAGGTATTGTCATTAGTACTGACTTCAAGCGTTATGGATTTCGTGTAAACTTAGACAATGATTTCTTGGGCGGAAAAGCTACTTTAAGTAATAGTTGGTCGTACAGTCATTTAGAATCAAGTAATGTTCCAACGGATAGGGGCGGTCCTGGTGGATTGATTATTACTGCACTTGGCTTAGACCCAACGGTGGCTAATTATGACCAAAATGGTAACTATAATTATCCAAGCTATGATGGCCGTTTTAGTATTAATCCAGTAGCAGAAGCGAAACAAGGTTATGACAAAGATGTAACGAACCGTATTTTCGGTACTTCAGGCGTTACTTTTAACATCATTGAAGGGTTGAAGTTTAAGACAAATGTTGGGGTTGATGTGGTAAATGCCAATCGCAAATCCTTCTACAATAGTTCTACCCGTTTGGGTCGCCAGAATGGACGTGAGTTAGATAAATTTAATCGTAATGTAATAAATTTATTGAACGAAAATTTGTTGACTTATACCAAAATTTTGAGTAAAGGACACAATGTTGATTTAACGGTAGGTTATACAAACCAACATGAAATTAATCAATACGATGCGGCTTCTTCTTGGGGTTTGCCTTCAGATGATGTTAATTCAATGAACTTGCAAAATGGTGCAAAACCACAAACGCCTTATTCTGGAAGACAAGAATGGAATTTAGAATCATTCATCGGAAGAGTAAATTATTCTGCTTTAGATAAGTACTTATTGACAGTAACTGTTCGTAGGGATGGTTCTTCAAAATTTGGTCCGAATAACAAATGGGCAACTTTCCCTTCGGCTGCAATTGGTTGGAAAATTGCTAATGAAGAATTCTTCAAAAATTCTAAAGTTTCAGAAGTTATCAACGACTTAAAACTTCGTGCCAGTTATGGTATTACTGGTAATTCAAATATTCCTCCTTATCAATCTGTTTCTGGTTTAGTGCCTTTCAATTATATTTTTGGTGGACAATTAGCTGCTGGTTATGGTGCAAACAATATTGCTAATCCAGACTTAAAATGGGAATCAACAGCGATGTTGAACGTGGGTTTAAATGCTCGTTTGTTGAATAATCGTTTAGACTTAGCCGTTGACTGGTACAATACCAAAACTTCTGATTTATTATTGTATGTTTCTATCGCCCAAAGTACTGGATTTAGTACTGTGTTATTAAACTCTGGTTCATTAACAAACAAAGGACTTGACTTTGAAGCTAATTATAAAGCAATCGACAAAGGGAATTTCAAATGGGATATTGGTGGAAATATTTCCTTTGTAAGAAACGAAATTGCTGATTTAGGAAAAAGTACTCCATACTTCGCAAGTAGCCCAAGTGGTCATTTAGGAATTGATGGGAGCTGGGTAGAAGCTGGAAATCCAATTGGGGTTTGGCGTGGTTATGAATACGCTGGTTTATTTAAAACGGATGCAGAAGGAGCGAGTTATTCAGCTAAAGCTGGTTATCCAAAATATACAGATGTAAACGGCGATGGAAAATATACTTCGGATGACTACAAGATTATCGGTAATCCAAACCCAAAATTTGTGTGGGGGATGAACACTTCACTTAAATATAAAAACTTTGATTTAGGCATATTTTTCAGAGGTGTACAAGGCAACCAAATCCGTAATCTTCAACAATCAGAAATTGGTGATGGCGTTCAGAAAATCAATCAATTATCTAATATTCTAACGGATTCTTGGAGTCCCGAAAATCAAAATGGTATTCGTCCAGTAATAGATGGAAGAAGAGATTTTATTTCATTCCGTAAATCATCATTCTTTATTCAAGATGGTTCTTTTATTCGTCTTCAAAATGTTTCTCTTGGATATAGAATTCCTGTAAACAATAAATTTATTCGTTCAGCAAGAGTATCAGTAAGCGGACAAAATTTATTCTTGATTACGAACTACAAAGGTTTTGACCCAGAAGTAAACAATGGCGGACAAAGTAATTTGAACCGTGGAGATGACTATGACGCTTATCCAAGAGCAAGAACGATTACGGTCGGTTTAAACCTTGGTTTTTAGACTTTTATCAAAATTGAATTTTACTTTAAATTAAATTATAAGCAATGAAAAATTTTATCTTAAAAAACACAAAATCACTGCTTGCTTCGGTCATAATGCTGTCGGCAACAGGATGTTCGGATTTGAAAGAAAATCCAGATTTTATTAACCCAAGTACTTTTTATCAATCAGCCAAAGAGCTTGAATTAGGCGTAAATGCTGTTTATGATGATCTTACTATGGGTAATGGTGATTGGTATAATCACTTTTATAATCGCTATGTGTTTGAATGTTTGGTGGGTTATCAAGTAGGTTGGGAGAAAGGACCACTTCAATATAATTTAGGTAATATCAGTGCTTCCGATGATTATATAAATGCTTATTGGCAACAGTGTTATCGCTCGATTGACCGTGCGAATAATATCATCGAAACGGCTGATAAAATCAAAGATATCGCCAATGCTGATAAAGTAAAACGTATTAAAGCAGAAGCACAATTTTTAAGAGGTTTTTATTATTATGAATTGGTAAGATATTTCGATAATCCGCCTTTGAAAATTACCTCTACTCAAAGTTATAGCGATTTGCCAAGTAATGATGGAGGAAAACAAAAAGTGCTTGAACAGATCTATGCTGATTGTAGTGCAGCAGCAAGTATTTTGCCTGCTTCATATTCGGGTTCTGATGCTGGTAGAGCGACTAAATGGGCAGCAAAAACTTTGTTGATGAAAGCACAATTATGGGGACAAAAATGGGCTGAGGCAAAAGCTACTTCTGAAGATATTATCAATAATAGCGGACTATCTCTTTACCCAGATTTTGGAAGTAACTTCGATGTAAGTCATAAAAACCAAGGAGAAAGAATTTTTGAAGGACAGGTGTCTGCCAAAACAAATTCAGCAGAATATACTAATAATTCTGCTCACTTTAATCCAGAAGATTTTCCAAGTGATTTAGGAGGTGCAGGTTGGAGTTGGATAAGTGCGACGAAAGATTTTAGAATGTCCTATAAAAAATCTGATAAAAGAATTGATGCAACTTTTATAGAATCGTATCCTACAGGACGTACTGCTAAAAATTCAAAAGGAGAATTTCCTATGGTAAAATGGAGTGAAAAATCAGATTATAATCTTTCTCGTTTTGGTGGATTAGTTGACCCGAATGCGAATCCAAACAAACCAGAAGAACTAATATTTAGCAAAGCCTGGGCTGGTAAATTAGTTGAATTAAACATTTCTTCTTGGACAAATACAGAAAAAAACACTATTTATTTACGATATGCTGATGTATTACTTGGACATTCAGAAGCTTGTAATGAAAGCGGACAGGGCGATGCTTTTGCAAGTATTAATAAATTGCGTGACAGAGCTGGTTTAGAACCTTTGAAAGTTCTTTCACAATCTGCTCTGAGAGATGCTATTGTAGATGAAATCATACACGAATTTGCTTTTGAACAAGTAGGTTATCCAGAGCTTCGTCGTAAAAGTAAGTTCGGAGGGAATCCCGATTACCTCGGTGATTACATCAAACGCTATTCTGATACTTATAAAGTAGGAAGAACTGTAAAGGCCAAAGATTATGTCCTTCCGATTCCATTGATTGAAATTCAAGGAAATCCCAAAGTAAAGCAAAATCCCGAATGGCAATAGTATTGACTGAAAAATCAGTTTAAATATTCCAAAACTTTAAGATTTGGAATATTTTCTTTTTTTGAAAACGAAATATTTACTTAAACTCCGTTTAATTTTTGAGTTAATTCTATGAAGAGATTCCCAGTATTTTTTCTTTTGCTTTTTTGTGCTTGTCAACCTGAAAAAGAAAAACTCTTTACAGCCATGTCATCTGCCGAAACGGGAATTACTTTTCAAAATACAGTTATTGAAAATGATTCTTTCAACCTAATTGATTACTATTATGTCTATAATGGTGGCGGTGTTGCTGTTGGAGATATTAACAATGATGGTTTTACTGATGTATATTTTACGGGGAATCAAGTAGCTGATAAATTGTATTTGAATACGGGAAATTTTGAAAAATCAACGTTTAAATTTGAAGATATTACCGAAAAAGCGGGCATCAAAAAAGTAGGTTGGAGTACTGGCGTAACAATGGCGGATGTAAATGGTGATGGACTTTTAGATATTTACGTTTGCAAATCAGGAAATTATCCATCTTCTCAAAGAGCTAATCAATTATACATCAATCATTCCAGCGAAGGGAAAATTAGTTTCATAGAATCGGCAAAAGAATATGGTTTGGCTGATACAACTTTCAGTAATCAAGCCGCTTTTTTTGATTTTGATAAGGATAATGATTTGGATTTATTTCTTATCACAAGTACAAATTTCACCCGAAATCCCAATGCTTTAGTTGCTCCTATCACAGATGGAAGTGGTTTATCTGCTGATAAACTTTTTCAAAATAACGGGAACGGTACTTTTACAGATATTTCTCGAAAAGCTGGCATCCTACACGATGGCATGAGCTTAGGTTTATCCATTGCCGACATCAACGAAGACGGTTGGGAGGATATTTTTGTAGGCAATGATTTTCTTGCCAATGATTTACTCTACATCAATAATCACGATGGTACTTTCACAGAATCTGCCAAAGAATGCTTTGGGCATCACAGTCAGTTTTCGATGGGGAGTGATATAGCTGATTTTAACAATGATGGAAAGTTTGATATAATATCGGTTGATATGCTTCCAGCCGATAATGAACAGCGAAAAAAAATGGCAGGACCAGCCAATTACGTACAGTACGAACAAAGCATTGCCTTGGGTTATCATCCTCAATTTATGCGAAATATGTTGCATTTGAATGTTGGAAAAACACCCGATGGTAAAGTGCATTTTTCTGAAATTGGTCAATTGGCGGGAGTTCATAGCACCGATTGGAGTTGGTCGCCATTATTTGCCGATTTTGATAATGATGGCAAAAAAGATTTATTTATCAGCAATGGTTATTTGCGGGATGTTACCGATTTAGATTTTGTAAGTTATAATACAGAAATGGCTCAAGCAAGGACATCCAAAAAGGAGATGGATAATCTGATGAAAAAAGGAGCTTTGAAGATGAACACCCTTAAAAAAGTAAATTACTTGTTTCACAACAATGGCGATTTGACTTTTAAAGATATTTCTGACGATGCTTTTGGCGATTTATCTTCGCTTTCAAATGGTGCGGCTTACGCCGATTTTGACAATGACGGCGATTTAGACTTAGTCGTAAACAACATCAATCAAGAAGCTTTTCTGTTAAAAAACAACACTTCTTCAAAAGCATTTTTAAAAGTAAAACTTCAAGGTTTAGCACAAAATACTTTTGGTTTAGGGAGTGATGTTACAGTTTTTCAACAAGGGAAACTGCAGAAAATTCATCAATCTGTCACCAAAGGTTTTCAGTCTTCCAGTGATTTTGTGATTCAATTTGGTTTGGGTGGAAATCCTAATATTGACTCAATACAAGTACTTTGGTCGGATGGGAAATCGCAGACAGTCCATAATATAAAAAGTAATCAAACGCTGATTTTATTGTGTAAAAATGCCAAAGCAAAAGTTACGTCAAAACAAAATCCTTCAAGAATTTTTACAGATGAATCGGATATTTTGAAAGACTACGTTCATCAAGAAGAACCGTATATGGACTATAATCAGGAAACTTTATTGATGCACAAGCTTTCTCAGCAAGGTCCCAAAATGGCTTCTGGCGATGTGAATGGCGATGGCTTAGAAGATTTTTTTGTAGGAGGTTCTTACTTACATGAAGGAAAAATTTTCATTCAAAAACCAAACGGAAAGTTTCATCAAGCGAGTTTAACGAAAGAAAATCAGAAAAAAAATGAAGAGGATGTAGGCGTTTTATTATTTGATGCTGATAACGATAAAGATTTGGATTTGTATATTGTCAGCGGTTCAAATGAGTATTTTGATGGTTCAGAATATTATCAAGACAGATTGTATTTGAACGATGGGAAAGGAAAATTTTCGTTGACAAATAATCACTTGCCCAACATTAGTCATAGTGGTTCTTGCGCCGTAGCGATTGATTTTGACCATGATGGAGATTTAGATTTATTCAGAGGTGGAAGACTTATACCTTTACAATATCCTAAATCTGGCGAAAGTTATTTATTAAGAAATGAAGGAGGATATTTCAGCAATGTCACCGAAAGTTTTGCTCCTAATTTGAAAACAATTGGAATGGTTACATCGGCAGTTTGGGCTGATGTTAACCATGATTCTTGGGCAGATTTAATAGTCGTCGGCGAATGTATGCCCATTACTTTATTCCAAAATAAACAAGGAAAATTAGTAAAAACGAATACTTTTCCAGTATCAAATGGTTTATGGAATTGCATCAAAGCCGCTGATTTTGACAAAGACGGTGACGTAGATTTTATAGTAGGAAACATCGGAGAAAATAATCGCTATCATTTTTCAAGTACCAAACCGCTAACGATTTATGGGGCGGATTATGACAATAATGGTCGTTGGGATGCAATTCCTTCCTATTTTTTGAAAGGAATCGAATATCCAATTCCATCCAGAGACGAGCTTGTTCGGCAAATTCCTTCATTTAAAGCGAAATTCAATAACTATTCACTTTATGCCAAAGCGATAATGGCAGAGGTGCTTTCGGAAGAACAACGAAAAAGTGCAACAATTACAAAAGTGTTTCTTCAAGAGAGCTATTATATTGAAAATCTGGGAAATCAACAGTTTAAATTAAAAGCTTTGCCCAAAGAGTCACAATGGTCTTTGATCCAAGATATATTGATTGATGATTTTAATGAAGATGGAAATTTAGACGTGATTTTAATAGGAAATGATTACGGAGTAGAACCTGTTGCTGGGCGATATGATGCTTCGTATGGAACGGTTTTGAAAGGAAATGGCAAAGGGATTTTTGAAGTTTTGGACTTAGAAAAAACTGGTTTTTGCGCTGATGGTGATTGTAGAAGTATCATTTCTATTCGTAATTCGGCTACTAAAAAGTCGGTGATTGTCTCTCGAAATGCTAATTCTTTAAAAGTGTTGAGTTTTGGGAATAGACTTTCAAGATGAAAATAAATTTATTTTTTTAAGAATTTATAATCATAATATTATCTATTAAATTCAAAAGAAATACTATGGTTTTGACTTTTTGAAATGAGTTATTTTGTATAAATATTTTATCCATCAAAAGACATATTTTAAAGAAATGTATAAAAGACAATTATCTATTAGCTTATTCCTGATAGGAATTCTATTGAATTTTTCGTCGGTCATTTTTGCCCAACAAAAAATCTCATTGGCAGGAACTTGGGAGCTAAAACTCGATCCACAAGATAAAGGACTTCGTGAACATTGGTGGGCAGTGCCTTACTCAGATAAAGTAAAATTACCTGGTTCATTAACCGAAAATGGTAAAGGTGACGACATCACTTTACAAACTCCATGGACGGGCGATGTGATTGATAGTAGTTATTATTTTTCTGAAAAATATGCTAAATATCGTCAAAATGACATAAAAATACCTTTTTGGTTGAAGTCAACGAAGTATTTTGCCGCACCTGCTTGGTATAAAAGAACAATTAATGTCCCTGAAAATTGGGCTAAGAAAAAAGTGATCTTGAACTTGGAACGTTGCCATTGGGAGACGAGTGTTTTTGTAAATGGAGCATTTTGTGGTACTCAGAATAGTTTGGTTACGGCACATCAATATGATATTACGGGTCTTTTGAAAGAGAAAAATAATGATATTGTTGTTCGAGTAGATAACAGAATTAAAATCTATATCGGACCTAATTCATCAAGTATTACTGAACACACACAAACCAATTGGAATGGAATAGTTGGGGATATTTCTTTAGAAGCAAAAGCTTTGACCAATATTGAGGATATTCAGATTTTTCCCTATCTTTCCTCTTCCTCTTTAAAGATTTCTTTAGGCTTGAATCAACTAAGAAAACAATCTTTTAAAGGGAAAGTTATTTACCAAGTGCAAAGCCTACAAGGTAATAAAACACTTTTGCCAATTCAAGAAGAACCCGTTAGTTTTTCAACTGAAAAAACTAATCTTAGTGCTACTTATCATATTTCAAATCCAGAGCTTTGGGATGAATTTTCTCCTAACTTATACCAACTAAAAACGCAATTACTGGATGAAAATGGAACGCTGGTTTCAGAAAAAGTATCGACATTCGGAATGAGAGAAATTTCAACAGTTGGTTCAAGAATTACCATGAATAGTCGCCCAATTTTCTTGCGTGGGGATGTTGATTGTGCAGGTTTTCCACTGACTGGTTATCCTTCTACTGAGCGTTCTTATTGGAATAAAATTTTTACAACCATCAAAAGTTACGGACTTAATCATTTACGTTTCCACTCTTGGTGTCCGCCAGAGGTTGCTTTTCAGGTTGCCGATAGTTTGGGGGTATATTTATATGTAGAAAGTCCACTTTGGGCAAATCAGGGAAGTGCGGTTGGAACTGGCGGTTTGGTAGATGATTTTATTTACAAAGAATCAGAACGCATTTTGAAAAACTATGGCAATCATCCATCTTTTTGCATGATGTCGTATGGCAATGAACCTGCGGGCATTAATCAAAATGAATTTCTTGGAAAATGGGTAGAACATTTCAAACAAAAAGATACTCGTCGTATATATACCAGCGGTGCAGGTTGGCCAATTCTACCTGAAAATCAATTTAATATTAGTCCAGATGCTCGTATTCAACGCTGGGGAGAAGAATTAAACAGCGTTCTTAATAAAGAAAAACCTAATACAACTTACGATTGGCGATTAATATCTGGAAAAACGGCGAATCAACCTTATATCAGTCACGAAATCGGGCAATGGTGTGCGTACCCAAACTTTAAGGAAATATCGAAATACACTGGTGTCTTAAAGGCTACAAATTTTGAGATTTTTAAAGAAACCTTGGAAGCCAAAGGCATGGGCAATCAAGCGGAAGATTTTCTGTATTCTTCTGGACGTTTGCAAACACTTTGTTATAAAGCCGACATTGAAGCTGCTTTACGTACGCCTGGTTTTGGTGGTTTTCAGTTGTTGGGTTTGCACGATTTCCCTGGACAAGGTACGGCTTTAGTCGGAGCTTTAGATGCTTTTTGGGAATCAAAAGGCTACACCTCACCAGAAGAATATCGCTCTTTTTGTAATACTACTGTTTTGTTAGCCCGTTTTCCATCTTTGATTTATACTAATCAAGAAAATATGGAAGCAACTTTGGAGATTGCTCATTTTGGAGCAAAAGCTCTAAAAAATGCTAAAATTATCTGGCAGATTGTGGATGAATCGGGCAAAGTACAGCGAAAAGGGTTTTTCATCAAAGAGCAAGTCAATATAGATAACGTACAAATGGTTGGTAATCTAAAAGAATCATTGTCAGCTTTTACGAAAGCTCAAAAATTAGTATTGAAAGTAAGTCTTGAAGGCACAGATTTTAAAAATAGTTGGGATTTATGGGTTTATCCTTCCAAACTTGCAATGGAATCTGCCACTGGAAATGTTGTAATTGCTGAATCATTGAATCCTGCGATAATACAACAATTAGAAGTTGGGAGAACGGTTTTATTATTGCCTTATAGCCACGTAAAAAAAGGAAAAGGAGCAGAAGTAAAAGTTGGTTTTTCAAGTATTTTCTGGAATACAGCGTGGACAAGGGGACAAGGCCCACATACTTTAGGAATTACGTGTAATCCCCAAAATCCAATTTTCAACTTTTTCCCTACCGAATCATTTAGCAATTATCAATGGCATGATATTATGAGCCACTCGCAAGCGATAATACTGGATGAGTTTCCAACGTCTTTAAAAGCGAGTATTCAACCTATTGATACTTGGTTTGAAAACCGTAGACTTTCTTTGGCTTTTGAAGCAAAAGTAGGAAAAGGGAAATTGATGGTTTGTAGCATTGATTTAACCAATAATATCGACCAACGCCCTGCTACCCGTCAATTAAAATATAGTTTGTTAAAATACTTAAATAGCAAAGCATTTAACCCAACCCAACAGATGGAAATTGTTGCTTTGCAAGGATTGTTCGAAAGTAGTAAGTGATTCTTTTGCCTTATTTTAAATAAAAATTTTACTGCTTATTATCGTGTTTTGGGAAAACCTTGACCGAGAACTTGCATATAATAATTATGAATAATCAACTTGTGAATGTTTGGGAAGAAACCGTGGTGATTCCTACTTATGGCATCGGAAAGCCTGAAAAAAATCCGATGTTTTTAGAAAAAAGAGTTTACCAAGGAAGTAGTGGTGTAGTTTACCCGCACGCTGTCATTGAAAAAATAGAAGATACCAAAGATGATAAAAGTTACCAAGCTATTTATATGGAAAATTGTTATTTGAAAATTATGATTTTACCAGAATTGGGTGGAAGAATCCAAATGGCTTATGACAAAGTAAAGCAACGTCATTTTATTTATTATAACCAAGTAATCAAACCAGCTTTAGTAGGTTTGACAGGACCTTGGATTTCTGGCGGTATTGAATTCAATTGGCCACAACATCACCGACCAAGTACTTTTGAAGCCATTGATTTTTCCATAGAAGAAAATGCTGATGGTTCAAAAACAGTTTGGGTCAGCGAAGTTGAACGTATGTTTAGAACAAAAGGTATGGCTGGTTTTACTTTACATCCTGACAAAGCCTATTTAGAAATTCAAGCAGTACTCTATAACCGAACCAGTATTCCGCAGACTTTTCTTTGGTGGGCAAATCCAGCGGTAAAAGTAAATGATCATTATCAATCAGTTTTTCCGCCAGATGTTTATGCCGTTTTTGATCACGGAAAGCGGGATGTTTCTTCATTTCCAATTGCTAAAGGTATTTATTACAAGGTAGATTACTCGCCTGGAACGGATATTTCTTGGTACAAAAATATTCCTGTGCCTACTTCTTATATGGCCGTAAAATCGAAGTATGATTTTATGGGTGGTTATGAAAATGATAGTAAAGGCGGTTTATTACACGTAGCTAATCACCACGTTTCGCCTGGGAAAAAACAGTGGACTTGGGGAAATGGAGAATTTGGCTATGCTTGGGACAGAAATTTAACTGATGAAGACGGTCCATATATTGAATTGATGACTGGCATTTTCACGGATAATCAGCCCGATTTTTCTTGGATAATGCCCAATGAAGAACGTCGTTTTGTACAATACTTTATGCCTTATAGCGAAATAGGTATTGTGAAAAATGCCACCAAAGAAGCAGCGATTAATCTGGAATATGAAAATGAGATTATTCACATCCAGGCTTACGCCACGTCTTCGTATCCGAATGCAAAGATTGAATTAAAATTGAATGATAATATTATTTTTGTTGAAACCATTGATATTTCACCAGAGCAAACTTTTCATCATTATTTGCCTTTTCCTACGGTTCAATTAGAACAATTGCAATTGCGTTTATTAACGGAAGAAGGTATAGAATTGGTCGCTTATCAGCCAGAAATTCAAGTTGAAAAGGAGATTCCTGAGCCAGCTATGGCGGCGAAAGCTCCTTCTGAAATTGAAAGTAATGAGCAATTGTTTCTGACAGGACAGCACATCGAACAGTATCGTCATGCTACTTATTTAGCCACTGATTATTACGAAGAAGTACTCCGCCGTGACCAACATGACACAAGCTCAAACAATGCAATGGGCTTGTGGTATTATAAGCGTGGACAATTTGTTAAAGCAAAATCATATTTTGAAAAAGCAATTCAAACGCTGACGCAAAGAAACCCAAACCCTTACAATGGCGAAGCCTATTTCAATTTGGGGCTTTGTTTGACAAAACTGGAACTTTACGATGAAGCCTACCAAGTATTTTTTAAAGCTACGTGGAATGCCGCTTGGCAAGATAATGCCTATTTAGCTTTGGCAAGAATTTCTGTTCAAAAAGGAAAATATACGCAGGCTTTGGAAGAAGTGAGTAAGTCTATGCTAAAAAATTGGCATGGACATACCGCTCGGCATTTAAAAGTAGCAATTTTACGCCATTTGAACAGAAGAGAAGAAGCATTACAATTGATTGATGAAAGTTTACAAATTGATAAATTCAATGTTGGCTGTTTGTTTGAAAAATATCTAATTGAAACAACTTTTGATAAAAACTTAGCAAAAGAAACCTTTACAAGTTTTACAATACTTTTACGTCAAAATGTACATACTTATCTGGAATATGCTACCGATTATTTAGAAGCAGGTCTTTTCCAAGAAACCGTACATTTACTCTCTGTTCATCTTTCCGAAAGTAAAGAAGCATATTCGATGTTGTATTATTTTATGGCTTTTACCTACGATAAACTTGGCGATAATTTACAAAAATTGCGTTTTTTGGAGAAGGCTCAACATGCAAATCCAGAATACGTTTTCCCGAATCGTTTAGATGAAGTGGTAGTTTTGACATGGGTAGTAGAGCAAAACCCATTTGATGCCAATGCTCATTATTTTTTAGGAAATTTTTGGTATGCCAATCGTCAATATTCCGAAGCCATTACTTGTTGGGAACGTTCAGCGACTTTAAACGATACTTTTCCGACTGTTTTCAGAAACTTATCTTTGGCTTATTATAATAAACTTAACGATACCCAAAAGTCGCTTGAGGCGATGGAAAAGGCTTTTTCTTTAGACCAGAAAGATGCCAGAGTATTGATGGAACTCGATCAATTGTATAAACAACTGAATTATAATCCGCAAGTACGGCTGAATTTATTGGAAAAAAACCTTGAATTAAGTAACCAACGTGATGATTTATTTTTAGAGAGAATTACTTTATATAATCAGTTAGGAAATTATGAAAAAGCGGTTGAATTATTAGCGTCTCGACAGTTTCATCCTTGGGAAGGTGGCGAAGGAAAAGTAGTAGTACAGTACTTAATTTGTCATCTTGAATTAGTCAAAAAAGCGATTGCTAATCAACGCTTTGATGAGGCTTTAAATTTACTATGCGCTTCTGAAAAGTATCCGATAAATTTAGGAGAAGGGAAATTGTTTGGTGTGCAAGAAAATGATATTTTTTATTTAAAAGGATTGGCTAATGAGGGTTTAGAAAATCAAGAAAAAGCTAAAGTGTATTTTCAATTAGCTACTATTGGTTTAGACAAACCCGTTCAGGCTATTTTTTATAATGACCAGCAACCTGACAAAATTTTCTATCAAGGTTTAGCTTGGAAAAAATCGGGTAATCTTCAAAAAGCAGAAGCACTTTTTCGTAACCTAATAGGCTTTGGAGAAGTTCATCAAAATGATGAAGTAAAAATTGATTATTTCGCTGTGTCTTTACCTGATTTATTGGTTTTTGATGCTGATTTAAACGAAAGAAATCAAATTCACTGCTTTTATTTGATTGGTTTGGGGCATTTAGGATTAGGTTATTACGAAGATGCTCAATCTTTTTTTAATAAAATACTCTCCATGAATATCAATCATCAAGGAGCTATTTTACATAAAAATATGATTGATTTTTTAAAAAGGGAATCACTGTAAAACTAATGTTTGCCCATTTTTCTGAAATCACGAGGCGACATACCCATTACGGTTGTGAACACTCTGCTAAAATGATAAGGGTCATTATAGCCAATTTGATAAGCAATTTCTTTGACTCTTAGATTGCTATATTCTAACAATCGGCAAGCTTGTTGAGTCTTAAGGAAAGTAAAAAAATTAATCGGTGAGCTTTGTACTTTTTGGCGAAATACTACTGAAAAGTGCGAAGCTGACATTCCTGCTACATTCGCTAATTGTTCTAAAGTAAGCATTTCGGAAAGATGTTCTTTCATATAAAAAATCACTTTACTGATGGGATCTTCATCGGATGATTGTTGAGGATTTGGGTTAAAAACAGAGGCTTTGAAAGTAGTAAGAAAATGGGCAAAGCTGGTGTTTGCATAGACAATGTTATCGTCGTTGAAGGCCATCTCAATATGTGAAATAATGTCATCAAACATTACTATTCGCTCACTGTTAGGTGGCATCATAATCGGAGCATAATTCTCTGAATCATCAATCAAAAAATCTATATAATGAGAGGAATGAGAGCCTGTAAAATGCACCCAGTAAATAGACCAAGGGTTGTTTAGATTTGCACCATATCTGTGTGCAATATTAGCAGGAATAATAAAAAAGTGATCAGGTTTTACAAGGTATCTTTGGTTGTTAATTTCGAACCAACCTTCGCCATGCACACAGTAAACTAAAATGTGTTGTAAACAGCCATGTCTGCGTTCACGAGCGTGAAAACTTGCCTTAGGGTAATAACCAATATCAGTAATATGTAATGCTTCTACCAATGGATGTTTCGCAATTCTCGTGAGCAATTCATTGGGTATAATGTAAGTTCGTTGCCCGACAAAGCCTTCTTGTTTCTCAATCATCAGAGTGTTGTTTAATAATATTGTCTATGTATTTCATAAAAATAGACATGTAAAAGTAGTATTAAAGCTGGTAAATTTGCAACTTAATATAAATATTTTAATGGAAAATATGAATAATAATACCCGATATACATTTATCATTTCGTTCATTTCGGCACTTGGCGGTTATCTTTTTGGTTTCGATTTTGCCGTTATTTCTGGTACATTACCATTTTTAAGAGAAGTATTTGCCCTAAATGTTTGGTGGGAAGGTTTTCTAACTGGTTCATTAGCATTAGGTTGTATGTTAGGTTGTATGTTGGCGGGTGGAATTGCCGATAAATATGGCAGACGCCCAGCACTGATGATTTCCGCTCTGGTTTTTGCCATGTCCTCCTTGGGAATGGCATTTTCCAATACATTATCCATCTTTATCGGTATGAGGTTTATTGCGGGCATTGGTGTAGGGATGGCCTCAATGCTAAGTCCAATGTACATTGCTGAGGTTTCTCCCGCTGAAATTAGAGGTAGGAATGTGTCAATAAATCAGCTAACAGTTGTTATTGGAATTTTAATTACCAATTTGGTTAACTACAAACTTTCTACTATTGGTCCTGATGCTTGGCGTTGGATGTTTGGTTTAGGAGTAATTCCTTCGCTTGCTTTTTTTATTGGAGTATTTTGGTTGCCAGAGAGCCCAAGATGGTTAATTCAGAATGGACAAGTAGCCTTAGGAAGTGCTATTTTAACTAAAATTGGCGGAAAAGATTTTGCTCAAAAAACTTTAATCGATGTGGAAAAATCATTATTAAATGTCCAAAAAGAATCCTTTGCAATACTATTAAAAGCTGAGTATCGTCCTGCTGTTTTGGTGGGAATTGGCTTAGCTGTTTTTCAACAATTATGTGGTATTAATGTAGTATTTAATTATACTTCAACTATTTTTGAAACTGTGGGTGCAAATCTGGACAGACAGCTTTTTGAAACTGTTGCGATAGGAATCATCAATCTGATATTCACGGTATTAGCGATGTATCAAGTAGATAAATTAGGACGAAAACCTTTGATGCTCATTGGTTCATTAGGACTTTCAGTTTTGTATATCGTCATTGCTTTACTCTTGCAAAACCATGCTGACCCACGAGTACTTTCAGTTTTTGTATTAATAGCAATCAGTATTTATGCATGTTCTTTAGCACCCGTTACTTGGGTGTTAATTTCTGAAATATTTCCGAATAAAATCAGAGGGAAAGCTTCCTCAATTGCAATTTTAGCTTTGTGGGGAGCCTATTTTGTATTGGTATTTACCTTCCCAATTTTAGCTGAAAAACTTGGGACTTTTGGTCCATTTTGGATGTATGCCGTAGTTTGCTTTGTGGGTTTTTGGTTTATTAAGTTAAAAGTAAAAGAAACCAAAGGTAAAACTTTAGAAGAATTGGAAGATGTATTTAGTGGGGATTAGATGGAGTGCATCAAAAAGTGTGGGGCAAAATATTTCTGATACAGTTAATCAGTTTAAAATGATTATTTTAAAGTAGAAATGTAATTACCCCTTACTTTTTGATGCACTCCAATTTCTTCAGGAGATTTCTTCTTGGGTTTCGCTTTCATTTTTCGGTAGTCCTATAAATGTAATGCTTTCATTTGCAGGTTTCTGGGCTGTAATCACCATTTGGGGTAAAATTAAAAGAACGTACAAAAATCGTTGCGGGTCTGGCAGAATTTATTTTCTTGCAGGTTGTTAAGGCTACACGATTCTCAGGAGGTTCATTCTAAATTTTAGCGAGTTAATTTGAGGGCTATAATTGCTTTTAGGTCAAAGATATGGCTAACCTCTGTTTCTGAAAAGTCGTACATTCCTAAAAGATTGATGTGTCGCCAAGTATGCGTGGACGATTTTGCAATAATGGCTAAAAGTGATTGCTTTTCTTGCTCTGTTTTGCATTGGCTCAGTTTCTCAGAAAGTAACAAAAGATTAAAATAATTGATGGCATTTATGATTAATCGTTACACCCTTCTGCTTTGAGTTGGTACTCGTAGGAAGCCCAAAGGAGCTGTTGATTATTGCCATGTGTTACTGGGCTGGAATCACCATTTGGGCCTAAAATAAATTAAGGCTTGTAATCTATTCATTATCAATAATTTACAAAAAAATTCTTGTTGAACGGACATTTCAAGATATGATAAAAACTGTCTCAAAAACTCATTATTAGTATATAGGGTAAAATTAAAAGAACGTACAAAAATCGTCGCGGGTCTCGTAGAATTTTTATCTTTAATAATTATGATGACTATTTGATTCTCAGTCAGTTTGTTTGCCTGAAATAGTCAAAATTTGACTATTTCCTGAGATTTAGCGTCATGGACGCTGTAGGAATCTTACTAAAAAACCCAAGATTTGGTAGATTTTGCGGCACTTAGAACTCCGAAGTCAAGATTCGACGGAATCCTGACTATTTCAGGCAAACAAACTGACTGAGAATCAAATAGCCATCATAATTATTAAAGATAAAAATTCTACGAGACCCGCAACGATTTTTGTACATTCTTTTAATTTTACCCATAGTTTCGTAAAATAGTTACCTCAAAATATCCCCAAATATCAATGATTATCTCAAAAAAATTACGCAATACATTTGCATTTCAAAAAATATTATTTTTTCTTTTTAGCTTAATATTGACTAATAGTTTTGC
>JACMRQ010000212.1 GCA_014376355.1 Arcicella sp.
ACCCTTTAAATTGAAGGTTTCAATCGCCGCCATGTTGCATATTTTTGAAACGAAAATTCAAGAAAAAAACCTTTCTTTAATTGTTGAATATGACGAAAAAATCCCCGAGGTATTAGCGGGTGACCCCGTGCGATTACACCAAATAATTATGAATTTGGTGAGCAATGCCGTCAAATTTACTTCCGAAGGAAATATTAAAGTAAAAGTGGTTTTGTTGAAAGATACTGACAAAAAAGTAACCGTTGAATTTGCCATAATGGATACAGGAATTGGTATAACGACCAATAAAATAGACCGAATTTTTGAAAATTTTCAGCAAGCTTCAAGCGGTACTTCGAGGTTGTATGGTGGAACGGGGTTAGGGCTTGCTATTGTAAAACAGCTAATAGAGTGTCAGGAGGGGCATATTAAAGTGGAAAGTGTGCTGGGGCAAGGTTCGACGTTTAGCTTTGTCTTGGATTTTAAGAAAACAAAAGCGAACGCCGATGAAGTGATTGAAATTATGAAATTGGATAAAGAAATCAAAAATATAAGGGTATTGGTCGTGGAAGATATGCCTCTAAACCAATTATTGATGAAGACACTTTTAGATGATTTCGGTTTTGAACGAGACATTGCAGCGAATGGAAAATTAGCGATTGAAAAGATGAAAACCAAGGAGTACGATATTATTTTGATGGATTTACAAATGCCTGAAATGAACGGTTTCGAAGCAACTGAGCACATTCGAAATACTATGAAATCTAATATTCCAATTGTTGCCCTAACCGCTGATGTAACCACTGTTGATTTGGCAAAATGCAGAGCTGTTGGGATGAATGATTACATCGCAAAGCCCGTTGACGAACAACTATTATACACTAAAATAATAGGATTAGTTAAAAAAAATGTCCCCTTAAAAGTTACGACTACTGAAAAAGTAAGATATACCGACCTGAGTTATTTGATTAAAAGAACAAAGTCTGACCCTAAACTCATGATAGAGATGATTTCTTTGTACTTAGAACAAACCCCTCCTTTGATTTTGACGATGAAGAGAAGTTTAAGAGATAATGATTGGAAGATGTTGGGGAGTGCAGTCCATAAAATGATTCCATCGTTTTCAATTATTGGTTTTAATCCAAATTTTGAAAAAATTGCTAAACAAATCCAAGAATATGCAAATTCTCAAGAAATAACTTATGAAATAAATGATTTGGTTTCACAACTTGAAACTGCGTGCGGACAGGCTTGTGAGGAATTGAACCAGGAATTGGAAACCATAAAAAGCACAAAAAAAGCCATAAGTAATATTGGGAACTATGTACTTAAAAATGTAATTTGAAATGTTGACCTCATTAACCGCTGAAGGGGTGAAAAACCGCTTTTAGGAGTGCATCAAAAAGTGTGGGGCAAGCACATTTACATTTTATAGCGGATGCCTAATCAATCATTTTAAGATAGCTTATCAAACCTGATTAGCTCTTTGGTTAAGTACATTAAAATCATTTGCCCTACACTTTTTGATGCACTCAATGTAGTGTGTGAAGAATAATCTTGTTTTTCATAGTCTTATCAATGTTGTTATACTCAACGCATAGAGGTTTGCAATCTACCCGTTAGGGGATTGAGTTTTTGGAAATTTGTATTTATCAAAGAATCCAGTTTTTCTTTGTAATGTC
>JACMRQ010000213.1 GCA_014376355.1 Arcicella sp.
GCAAAAATTCCAATTTGGGCAAGCTACGATTGTTGATATTAGGGTAGCTCAACAAAGTTTTGAAAATTCGGGTTATCGCTTGAATAATTTGAACTACACTGCCAAAGTTGCTGAAATAACGTTGAAACAATTGGGGAATTTGTTAGGAAATTTATAGTTATAGATTTTAGGAAATATATTTTATAAAAATTAATAGGCATCCAAATAATATTTGGATGCCTATTAATTTTACAAAACCTTTACATTACCAATCCAAATCATCAAAGCGTACAAATTGCCACCGCAATTTTAGAATCTGCCGTTCCATAATACAAGAAATATTTCTTTTTAAAGTAAACTAACCCCTCAATGAAAACCACTTGATTTACTTGTCCTGTGAGTTCATAAGGCTTATCTGGCTTCATAAAATGCTCATCTGTTCTTCCAATTACTTTGGTTGGGTCATTTTTATCCATCAAAATTTGTCCTGCACTATACGCATCTGGAGGCAAACCAGCAAAGCCATTTTCGTGTAAATTCATGGAATTATAGAGTAATAAAATTCCCTTTTTCGTAATCATTGCTGGTGGTCCAGATTCAACCAAACGACTATCAAATTTTCCTGCTCTCGCTCCAAAAATGGGTTTAGGTTTGCCCGCTTCATCCTCAACTATTTCCCAGTTAATCAAATCTTTTGAAGTAGCTAAAAAAATGCTCGTATCGCCAAAATACATCCAATATTTACCGTTTACTTTTATTGCAATTAGCTTCTCTCCCACCCTTTTACAAATAATTGCTCCCGATTTTGACCATAAATCTTTGTATTTTTCCTGCTGAAAAGCCAATCCATGTTTTTTCCATTTTTGTAGATTACGAGAAGAAGCTACACACAAACGAGCCGTTTTTCCGTCATAAGTAGTGTAGGTTACAATATATTTTCCATCAGTAGTTTCCACGATTCGAGGGTCTTCGCAACCACCCGCCCACTCGTAAGGCTTCATGAAATCGTTATCTGGAAAAAGGACAGGTTTGCTCTGTCTTTTGAAATGAATACCGTCCGAACTCACCGCCAAACCAATCCGAGAGGTACCATCAACTGATTTCAATGTATCTTCCGCTCGATAAAGCAAATAAACCTTCCCATTCCGAACCACCGCCGCAGGATTATAAACATCTTTTGCTTCCCAATGTACATTTTGCTTGCTAACGGGACAGTAAAATTCAGAATTTTTAATCGGTAATAAGATAGGATTATCAACATCTTGCTTCACAAAAGACGTTAAAGTCCAAGATGGCTGTTGAGCGGAAATTGCGGTTATTCCTGCGAATAATTGGAGGAACAATGAAAACGTTGTTAATTTTATTTTCATTTGTTTTGGAAAGAATAAGTTTTTAATTAAATAAATCCTTTCTATGGTTTTTGTCAATAAGTATATCATTGCAAATTATTATTCTTACAAAAAAAAGATACTACTACTACTATATTCTACACCACCTCACTCAAACTCTCCAAATTCGCCTCCAAAATTATTTGAATATGCTCATCAGTCAAAGCGGTTGAAAGAAACATGGCTTCGTATTGTGAGGGAGCAAGATAAATTCCACGTTTCAACATGGCTTGAAAATATCTACCAAATAATGCCGTATCTGAGGTTTTCGCATCTTCAAAA
>JACMRQ010000020.1 GCA_014376355.1 Arcicella sp.
TGTTTATGAATATCCCAATCAGAGGATTTTAGATGAATTTCCACACTGCCAACCCATTCAATATTACCAATAAATATTCGTGCATCTTGAAAATCTGCTCCCGAATCAGCATTTAATCTTCCGATTTTGATTATTTCAATGGATTCATTATCAGTAGTTTGCAAATTAGTTTTGTCGAAATATTGAAATTGATAAAGAAAGTGCAGATAGGATTCGGACATAGTTTTGTAGAGTTTTAATATATTTTGCTTTTTACAAAACTATGTAGAATTATTTGAACTATCAAATGGTGATGATATTCCTCTAAATCCCAACAAATTACAACTTGGTCCCAATTCTATTTTACTTCATCACTTCGTTTTTTTAAAGCTTAAATTCCAAGCAATTTTGAATCATCAAACAATTAAAACCAATATTTACAAACATGGAACTAACACTTACCTCCGAAAAAAACGCTTGGATTACGCCAAAAAATGACTTTAAAATTTGTGTAAAAGAATTTTTAGACTTCGTTAAAAACCCAAGCTATATTTCTGAAAATACTACAATGGCTTTAAATGAAAAAGTTTCATTTATCACGAAATTGCTCAAATTCAAGGTATTGCTTTTGATTGTTATAATACCTCTTTCCGTGTATGCAAAGCGAATGACTGGAGCAAAAGATGACGATTGGAAAGACACTTGGACAATGTATTTATCCATCGTAATTTTTGCTCCAATTATAGAAGAAATTATTTTTAGATATGGACTTAGATACAGCAAAACCATTATTGCGTGCTTGGCTTGGCTTCTTATTTACTGGATTATTAAATATACTGTTTCAGAAAGTAACCTTACGATGGCAATTGGGTTTTCGTTTTTCTCAATTCCAATCATTAGATTTGCCTTGAAACCTTTCGATGAACAACTCGAAAATCTATGGAAACGCTCTTTTCCTTTTATTTTTCACGTTTTTGCTATTACTTTTGGTTTAGTTCACTTGTCAAATTATTCTCATATTAGTAACTATTTTTTAGCAATTCCGCTTGTCAGTAGCCAAATTGTTTCAGGTTATGTTTTAGGATTTATCAGAATGAAATTTGGGCTTATTTATAGCATGGGACTGCATTCTGTTTGGAATTTCTTTGCTACTATCACTTTCCTTTTTGAACTAATCGCTAAATTCTTTTAAGATGAAAAATATAATACAAAACACGCCTACATGGAAGTCACAAGCTAAAATTTTCTTTGATAAATATTACGGTTGGATATTATTACTAACAGGATTACTGGCTTTTATTTTAGTAGAGAGAGGGCAGTTTTTTGATGAATTTCTAATAGGGTGGAATAAAGGCTGTAAAGATTGTGATGATTCAATACATAGTCCTTTGGCTATTATATTTCCTTACTCTACCCGATGATTTTTGTTAAGTATTGATAATAAGACAGTTGTATTTGAATCCACCGAGTAAATGTATTCAAAAATTCATCCCAGATTTTTATAAATCCTTGATTGATATTTATAAAACCTTCTCTCAAAATATCAA
>JACMRQ010000214.1 GCA_014376355.1 Arcicella sp.
GATTGCTACTATATCAATACCTTCCATGTTGTAAATTTGGCGATAGACTAAACGTCCTATTCTACCAAAACCATTAATTGCAACTTTAACTTTTGCCATCTTTCTTTAAGAGAATGTAATTTTAAATTACTTGTTAAATACGCTACAAAAGTAAGGTATTTAATGAGACAATACAAATAATTAAGAGAGGAGTGTAAAATTATTAGTATTAGTAAAACTAACTATATAAATTAGTAAAATACTAAATTACCTCAACAAAAATTACTAAAAATAGTAGTATTTACTTGTTTAGCTACTATTTTTTTATCCCTTCTTGATACCATCTTTGGGGAGGATCTCCTTTAGCTTCCTACAGGGTTCAGAATTATCTTGAAATAACATTATGATTCTTAATTTGATTAAAAAAAAAGTCTAACTAATACTAGATTTGAATTTCTCTCATTAATTATAAAGTAACCAAAAGTAAATACTGTATTCAAGGGTTTAAATTATATTTAAAAGAGGAGATATTTAAAAAGATAGTATAAACAATTAAGTGAGGAATATTTTAAAGTTTGTTATTTGGATATTTAGGACACATAATAAAATCATCCTAAGTTTACCATTAAAAAGGCATAAAACTCCTTTGTAATATTATTATATCAAATATCTGCATTATCTTGTGAAGGTGATTCACACGGACTCTATAGAATGGATATTACTGGTATGTTAACTGATACCATAATTGAATTTTGGTTAAGTAGAAGAAAGATTATATTCATATACTTAAATAAATGCCCTAAATAAATATTCTGTATAATTATATCCGATATTTATATGCCAAATATAATTTTGAAAACATAATTATGTAATTAGTAAATATACATAACTAATTGTAAATCAGTTATGTATATACTTAAACATACATTAAGACTTTATATTTTATTCTTTAAAATTTTCTTAATAATCATGTACCATATTCAATATATTTTTTCGAACATTTATCAAAATTATTTTTTTATTGATGTATTTTAGTTGAAATACTTTTACTTTGCAATTCAATTTCAAATGAAAAATACTGATATATTTAATGGAACAATTACAAATTATTATTGAAAAAGCATGGGAGGATACCAGCCTCCGCTCGACACAAGAAACAAAAAATGCTATTGAAGCAATCGTAGAAAAAGTTGATAAAGGTGAACTTCGTACTGCGCAACCTAATGAGGATGGTTCATGGACGGTGAATGATTGGGTAAAAAAGGCCATTATTATGTATTTCCCGATGCGTCAAATGGAAGTACAAGAAGTGGGAATTTTTGAATTTCACGATAAAATGAAATTGAAAAATAATTATGCTGCCTTAGGCGTAAGAGTTGTTCCACCTGCGGTTGCTCGGTACGGAGCATACTTAGCGAAAGGTGTTATTATGATGCCTTCGTATGTGAATATTGGTGCTTATGTAGATTCTGGAACAATGGTAGATACTTGGGCAACCGTTGGAAGTTGTGCTCAAATTGGAAAGGATGTACATTTAAGTGGTGGAGTGGGAATTGGTGGCGTTTTAGAACCTGCACAAGCAGCTCCTGTAATTATTGAAGATGGTGCCTTCATCGGTTCCCGTTGTATTGTAGTTGAAGGAGCAAGAATAGGGAAACGTGCAGTTTTAGGTGCAGGAGTAACTATTACTGGAAGTTCTAAAATTATTGATGTAACAGGTCCTGAACCAGTAGAATATGTTGGATTTGTTCCCGAAAATAGCGTTGTAATTCCTGGAAGTTTAACAAAAAAATTCCCAGCGGGTGAATATAATGTCCCTTGTGCATTGATAATCGGTAAACGTAAAGAAAGTACCGATTTGAAGACTTCGCTAAACCAAGCATTGCGTGAGAACAATGTAACTGTTTAAGATTTAACACTTTATAAATATAAAAAGTCGTGGTAGGGGAGTCCCCTCCACGACTTTTTATCTTATATTATGTTGTTCCACTAATTTTCTGATTATTATTAACTCCTTACCTCGGCAATAACAATCTTTCCGTTCTCCAAAACAGATTCTATCGTAATTACTACAGATTTTGAAGTAGGCGTATTACTTTTGTCAGCAATCGAATCAATGGGTATTAATGGATTAGCTTCTGGGAAATAAGTCGCAACGCTCTTCCGGGGAATATTATAAGGCACTACAATAAAGCGTTGAACTTCCCTTTGTCTTCCCCCATAATCATTATGAAGATTCACTACTTGATAATTACACAAATTTGCTTCAGTAATATCTTTTTCATTCATCATAATTATCCTCCGCTCATTATATATTCCTCTGTAACGGTCATTTAAACCATAAATAGTCGTATTAAATTGATCATGCGAGCGTATAGTCATCATTAAATATTCATTGTCCTTTAATTGCTGTTGCGTTGGGGTATTGATGGTAAATTTCGCTTTACCATTATCCGTAGTAAATTTACCGTCTCTCGGAGGATTGGGTAAAAAGAAACCTTCTTCATTGGATACTCGTAAATTATAATTATCAAATCCCTCAATAGTTTGTTCAATTAAATCTCTGATATTATTATAGTCACTAATTAATGTATCCCAATTTACTTGAAATTTATTTCCGTCAAGCGTTACTTTAGCCATTTCGGCAACTATGGCAGGTTCTGAAAGTAATGTATCGGACGGTGGAGAAAGAATTCCTTTCGAATCATGCACAAAGCCCATTGAGTCTTCTACGGTAACAAATTGTTGTCCACTGGCTTGAATATCTTCATCCGTCCGACCAAGCGTAGGAAGAATTATTCCCACCTTGCCATGCACCAAATGCGATCGATTTAGCTTAGTGGATACATGAATTGTTAAATCACAGTTAGTCATCGCTTTGGCAGTATAATCAGTATCAGGCGTTGCAGAAAGAAAGTTTCCACCCATTCCAAAAAACACCTTTGCCTTATTTTCATACATTGCTTTAATTGCCTCAACCGTTCCAAAACCATGTTCTTGTGGGGGCTTAAAGCCAAATACTTTTTCAAGGCTATCTAACAATTTTTGAGATGGTTTTTCAAATATACCAACCGTTCTATTCCCTTGTACATTGCTATGACCCCGCACTGGAAACGTTCCTGCACCTTCACGTCCAATACTTCCTTTGAGTAATAAAAGATTGACAACTTCCTGAATTGTTATAACAGAATTTTTGTGTTGCGTCAAACCCATAGCCCAACAGATAATAATTTTGTTATGCACTACTAAAAGTTCTACAACTTGCTTTATTTTACTCAATTCTACGCCTGATTGTAAAGCTAATTGTTTAATTGAATACTCATTCAAATTATCAATTAATTCTTTAAAACCTTCAGTATCAGCATTTATGAAAGAATAGTCTAAAACTTTTCCTTTTGAAAGGGTATCAGCTTCCACCAAGAGTTTCATAATACATTTTATAAGAGCTAAGTCTTGATTTAGGTTTACTTGTAGATAAATATCCGTTAGAGTTGTTGCACCTGTGAGCATATCTCGCACATCTTGTGGATTTTTGAAGGCTAGTAAACCTGCTTCAATTAAAGGATTTATCGCAATAATTTTCGCACCATTTCTTTTAGCTCTTTCCAACGAGGATAACATTCGAGGGGCATTTGTTCCAGGATTTTGTCCCATAATAATGATGACCTCCGCTTTCTCTAAATCATTTAATGTAACAGAACCTTTACCAATTCCCAAGGTCTCCGTCAGTGCTGCTCCCGAAGATTCATGACACATATTGGAACAGTCTGGCATATTATTCGTTCCGTACATCCGTACAAAAAGTTGATACAAAAATGAAGCTTCGTTAGAAGTCCGACCTGAAGTATAGAAAATTGCTTCATCGGGCGATTGAAGATTTTTCAAATTTGTTCCAATTATTTGAAAGGCTTCTTCCCATGAAATTTTCTCATAATGTGTTTCACCCTCACGAACAATCATTGGATACGTCAGCCGACCTTGTTGTCCTAACCAGTAATCAGATTTATTAGAAAGTTCTTCTACAGAATATCTTTGAAAAAAAACGGGGCTAACTTTTAACGTTGTTGCTTCTTCAGCGATTGCTTTTGCACCACTTTCACAATATTCTGCAATGGCTGAACGATGGTCAGGGTCTGGCCATGCACAGCTTGGACAATCAATGCCATGCTTTTGATTTAACTTGAACAAAGTCTTCATTCCCCTGACAAAGGGCATCGCTCCGAAAACATGTCGTATGGACGAGACAATAGCGGTTATACCAACCGCTTCATCGTAAGGCTTTTCTACTTTAAGTCCTGTGAACGCTAAAGGAGTATTTGGATTGATATTGTTCATAATTATTGAATTGTTAAAAAATAAATCACGGCGGTGATTATTTTGTGCTTAATTAAGTTAAGAATTTAACGAAAATCACTTTATAAATTTTTATTGGGTAGCAATATTCTGTCTTTTCCTGTATAAATATTAAAATTCTCATTTCTAAGAAACCCGATTAATGTAATCCCAAATTGCTCAGCCGTTTGAATCGCCAAACTCGATGGAGCTCCCATCGTAACAATAATCTGTATATTAGCCATTACAGACTTCTGAATCAATTCAAAACTTGCTCTACTACTCATTAACAAAATTTTATTATCTAAAGGCAATAAACCTTGCGTCAAGGCATTTCCAATAATTTTATCTAAAGCATTATGTCTGCCAATATCCTCTCTCAAAATAACAATATTACCTACCTCATCAAACAAAGCAGCCGCATGAAGTCCACCTGTGTATTTGAATACTTTCTGATGCTTATCTAAAATTTTAGGTAAGTTAAGGATATAATCTATGCTAATTTTTAAACCATTCTGCTTAGTATTTTGCATAGGTAAATTACAAATCATATTATCAATTGCTTCGATGGAAGCCTTACCACAAACGCCACAACTTGAAGTAGCATAAAAATTGCGTTGGAGAGATTGAAGATTCACAGAAACATCAGGTTTTAATTCAACTCGAACAATATTTTCAATAGTTTGATTTCCTCCATCTATGCAATACTTAACGCTCAATACCTGATTATGAGCCGTTATAATACCTTCGGAATACAGAAACCCAAGGGCCAATTCAAAATCATGCGTAGGTGTCCGCATGGTAACTGATACACTACATTGCTCACGGTTATCCAGACACCCATAACCAAGACGAATTTCTAAGGGTTCTTCAACTACGACAAGATCTGATTTTTCTTCAAAATAGTTAGGGGAAACCTTTAATATATTTACAGGAGATATAGGATGCATATACAGATAATGTTAGTTCTATTACGTACAAATCGTACTGTAAATATGATATGTTTAAATACATACTTTATGTGGCTTTAATTCCTTTTGTTAGAATGTTATTGCAAATTTGTAAATAAAATCATTGAAATAGAAAATTTAAACGAATGTTATACGAATCAGCACCCTTGCGATTGGGTCAATATAATCGCCTTGAAGTAGTCAAAGAATTAGATTTTGGGCTTTATTTGGATGGCTACGATGGCGAAGAGATATTAATTCCTCGTGTGTATGTACCCGAAGGTACGCAAATAGGAGATTTTCTTGAAGTATTTATTTACAGAGATTCAGAAGATCGCTTAATTGCTACTACACTAAAACCTTTTGCCACCGTTGGTGAATTTGCGTATTTGAAAGTGAAAGACGTTAGTAAATTGGGCGTATTTTTAGATTGGGGATTAATGAAAGATCTCTTAGTTCCTTTTGGAGAACAGACTCATAAAATGGGTTTAGGACGTTCTTATTTAGTTTACATTTATATAGATGAAGAAAGCGAAAGAATTGTTGCGTCAGCAAAGTTGGATAAATTTTTAGAAAATGACACTTCTAAATTTACAGAAGGACAAGAGGTTTCGCTTATTCCTTATGAATATACTGATTTAGGAATTAAAGCATTAATTGACAAACGTTGCATAGGAGTAATTTACAAAAGTGAAGTATTCCAAGATGTTTTATTGGGAGATATTACAAAAGGATTTATCAAAAAAATAAGAACTGATACTAAGATAGATTTATCGTTGGTAAAACAAGGGTATGATAGAATTGACAATGTTAAATCGCAATTATACGCACTGTTAGTCTCTAACAAAGGTTTTCTACCTTATACTGATAAAACTGATTCGGAGGTTATTTATCGTGATTTACAAATGTCAAAAAAAGATTTCAAGAAAGCTATTGGTGGATTATACCGAGATGGTAAAGTTAAACTGCAAAACGATGGAATTTACATTGTACAATTTGCATAAAACTTTTAACTAATAACATTTGTAAATAAATGATTTGATTGACAATTGTATTTTATAATCACAATTTAATACAATTGTCAATCAATGTTTAGTTGTAATATGTAAACTATTTATTATATTTGTAAATCTAACTATAAAACACGAGTTTACAAATGGACTTAAATAAGAAAATTGAACAGATTATAATTGACAAAGGTTTATCGCCAAGTTATTTTGCGGATACAATTGGCATTCAGCGAAGTAGTATTTCACATATCCTTTCAGGGAGAAATAAGCCAAGTTTGGATATAATTCAACGAATTTTGAAGGTTTTCCCCGATATTGATCGAGATTGGCTACTTTTTGATTCTGATATACCCCAACAAAATACGCCTCAAACTCATAGACAACAGCCTGTAAATCAACAATTTACTAAGCAAAATTTACCTGAACAAGCGGTTCGAGAATCGCCTAAAAATTTTCAAGCCGAACCTTATGTCGTTAAAACGCCCGTAAATGTGCCTATAAAACGTAAAATTGAACGTCCTACGGTACCTTCTATAACATCAGGCAAACAAATTGAAAGGATAATGATATTTTATACAGATGGCACTTTCGAAGAAAAGCGTCCGAGTTAAAATTTAACACATATTAATATTAGAATCTTTTAAAAATGATAGGAGTGAACTATGTAGATGTCAGCTCAAGAAATAGGGTAGAGTAGGAGTCAACTTATATTTTACCCTAATTTATACTTAATCTAAATATAGGAGAGTCCATAAAATGCCTCTATTCTTTTTTAAATTGATTCTCCTGACTTAAAATACCCTTGTTCAATGCTACCATTTAAGAACCTATTATGGCAATTTTACAGACAAACTATGAATTTTATTAGTTTTTAGTAGTACGATAGCTAATTTTAAAAAAATAAATCACTTTGATAAGTATTTAGACAGATAAGTAGCTCCCACTAATATTTCCTATCAGATTATTAATACTTACCTCCTTTGATGATTTATGCGGACGAAGCGGCCGCCATCTTAGGCATTAATTCATTCCCATCCTTATAATTTATTGGATTTAGCTACAATCTTAGTTTGAATAAGCTAAACTAATTCCCAGCAATTTCTTTTTTAGCGATTTATTCGATTTTAATTTGATACATACACGCCATATAGTCATAAAGTTCTTTAAAATTCTGAAAAGGTTTGACCATAAATAAAGCTCTTAAGGTTGCCCAGAGTCTTGATTTGGTTTTA
>JACMRQ010000215.1 GCA_014376355.1 Arcicella sp.
AAACATAAATTGTTCTTCACCGATTTCTTTTTTTTTGGTCATCACTAAATCGTACAAATTATTCTGAATGGTAGTGCCACTAAGAGTTTCTGGTACTGGAAGTAAATCCTTTAACAGATTGGCAGTTTTCTCAAATGGAATTAAGCAAGCCCATTTAGTTTCAATAAAAAGTAGTTCGGGTGTGGTATGTTGGGGCAATAATTCGTTGAGGGGGCTATATGTTTTTCACTCTGTACCTTCGGAGCTATAATATCTCGGGCTTTTGAAAGAAATGTCGCCAAATAGGGTTTTTAGTTTGACTACATAACTTCCTTTTTTACGCAATTTTTGTAGATGTTTACGCTTAATAAAAGCCTCTAATTGCTTTTCAATGATGTTTTGTTGTAAACTTTTGAGAATATCCTTGGACTCAGCCAAACTCATTCCGATGCTTTCAAAAGAGTCAAATTCTTTCTCAAAAGCAAAAAGATCCTCGGTAGAAATAGCTTCATTTTCGGCTAATTCACAGACCAGTTGCAGCTTAAATTTCATGACTAAGGTTTTTTAGGGTTCAAATAATCGTTTACTTTGCGTACTGTATTGATGGATGTATCACAAATTTTAGCCGTCTTACGAACACTAATTCCTTGGCGTAGATTTCTAACGACCGATGGATATTTTTTTAAAAAGGTTTCTTCTATTTTTTCGACTCTTATTTCGTGTTGCCAGTGGTCTCCGAAATCGTAGGTATAGGTAAATTTGTCTCCAACTTTGAATCCAAAATCTCCGATAAATATTTTACAAGGGTCATCGTGAAAATCCATTCCACCACTTCGTGAAATACCGTATGTCATCCCCCAAACTTTGAAACTGTGCAGATGGTCATTGTCCCAACCCATGATGATTTGAATAAGGTGGTGAAGTTGAGCAATGTGGGTATCTCTTTTGACTTTGAAGCGTCTATAAATCATCGGAGAAATATTCAAAAGATAAATTTTGAAATGATAAATTGCAGTGTGAGGGTCAGCAATTTCTTCACGAGATTTCTTCTTTAATTTGGCTTTCATTTTTGAAGGAATTTCAACTCCTCAAGTTAGCAAAAAATCAGTTACCCCACACTTTCTGATGCACTCCGAATTTATGCTCAATTAGAGATTTCAGGTTTAATCCACGCAAATATTTGCCATTAATATCCAACCGTAGCTGATAAAAAGAAAGAGGTAATCCAAAAGTATTTGCCTGGGTCAAAAATACTTTCTTGGTGAACGACAGACAATCCTGCACCAATATAATTTCGGTTATTCTTGATTTTAAAAGTATTGCTCACGTCAAATTTCTGAGACTTTAAGCCCACAATTGGCTGATAAGCAGAATCAAAACCAAAACGATTAATTTCTGGAGAAAAGCCAAATCCAGTAGAAATGGAAAAATATTGATTGGCGGTAGCCCTGTATTTTCGGTAAGTTACACTAACAGATTTACTCAATCCTTGGTTGCTCGGAATAAAATAAGGTACCACAAAAATGAAAGAATTTCCAATATATTTACCGACAGAACCCGTAAATATATTGGTGTATTCATCGCCAAATTTTAAAGACCTAATTCCAATTGAGGCTTCAAAACTTTTGGGTAATGATTTATAAATTTGAAATCCGTACCGCCAAGATGGAAAAAGCGGAGAATTGGAATAACCAACGTTCAAGTAACCATAAAGTCCTTTTGCAATGCTTGGGTAAGCATCTACCTCAATCTGAGAACCATATTTGCCGAATTTTTTATTCCAATTATAGCGAGCAAAAATACTTCCCCGCTTGGTAGATTTCCCGTATTGCAAGGTATAATAATACATTGGGTCATAGAGTTCGCTGAAAATATCTTGGGCGTATTTGAAGAAAATTTGGTTAGTAGCTAAATTACTTTGTAGGGTATTTTTAAATTCAAGTGCTTCTTTTTGATTAGGATTATCTTTCAAAAAGGTAATTATCGTCTGCGAGGCTTTATCCAATTGATTATTATTTTTTTCGGCAGTAGCTTTCAAAATAACAATTTCTGCATTATTGGGCAAAACTGTTAAAGCCTGATTTGCCAATTCAATGGCTTTTAAGGGTTGGTCGGCCCAGATTTCATTTTTGATATAGCCAAGCCAGTAATCTTTTTTCGTTTTGTCTTTCGCCAATAATTGTAAATATTCCTCATTGGCTAATTTATATTGCTTATCCCAGCCATAAACCGTCGCCAAAAACATTCGTATTTCGTAGTAATTAGGGTATTTTTCTAAAATCAACTTTAAGGAGGTTTCTGCTTCCGTTTTTTTACCATCAAATGCCAGTTTTCGGGCATTAGCAAAAGCTGCATCTGGGTCAAAATCACCAACTTGGCATTGCCCTAAATAGCTTACGAATAGACTTAAAATAAATATTTTAAAATGAATCTTCATGAATTTAGTCGGTTATAAGTGGCTTTTTATTTATGCCTACTTTCTCCTGCGGGACTTGCCAAATTGGTCTTAAAACGCTTGATGGCAATCAAAATATTTTTCTGAAATTGGATTTCATTAGGCAAGTTAAGTTGTGCTTTCACGGCAATGATTTGGGCTTTTATTGGTTTTTTGTTCCACCAATACAAATCTAAAATGGCAAAATACGCATCTTGATAACTTGGATTTCGTTCAATTACTAACGATAATTCTTTTTCTGATTTTTCAAAATTGCCACTCCAAGCAAAAATTCTTGCTTTAAGTGTTCGGGTATCAAAATGATTAGAATTAATATTTAAAATATAGTTGCAGAGTAAAAGTGCGTCTTCATTATTTTTATTAAATGCCAGATTACGAGCAATTAAATAAATTTCTCCGGTAGATTTTTTCTGAGCATATTTTTCAATAATTGCTATTTCTTCCTTGGTAAATTTTATAATGTTGGCATTTGCAATTACCATTTCGGGAGGAATTATTTTATCATTTTGGGTCACATACATATTTATCTTTTGATATTCCGAAAATTTCTTATTTATCATTATTTGCTCCTGATTCGAATAATCAGGTTCTAATCCAAATTTGTCGTTAATTATGTATAAAACATCATCACTTAAGAATAAATTACCCGAAATATAATCTTTAAAAGCACCTTTATACTGGGTAAGTGGAATATCGTGGTTATTCACAAAAGTAGTGGCATTACTGAGCCCTGAGCCAATCCAGGGAACTTCTTCTATATTTTTTTCCTTGTATTTATTGTTAAGTAATGCCACGATACTGGGCATAATATCCATGTGGGAGCAGATTCCTTTAAATTTTTCTGCTTTAATTTGCATTGGGCTATAAATAATGAGAGGAACGTGAAATCTGCAAATATTGTCCTTTTGAGGAATCGGAATTAATCGGTGGTCGCCCGTGATAATAAAAATCGTATTCTTGTAATTCGGGTTACTTTTATATTGATTGATGAAATCTCTAATGGCATCATCGGTGTATAAAAGCGTCGAAAATACATTTTTATACTTGTCAATAACTTCTTTTTGGACATCGCTAAAATTACTCTTATCGGCTAAAGCCTTTACCCG
>JACMRQ010000216.1 GCA_014376355.1 Arcicella sp.
TAATTGCCATCTGCATCAGCGGATGCTCCATCATACGAACCTTTTAAAGAAATGTTTGCCCTTGGTAATCCTTTGCCTTTTTCATCCACGACCTTGCCTTTTAAAGTTGTTTGTCCGAAAGTCTGAATCGTAAATAATGCAAAAAATATGAGGAGTAAAAGGGTAAAAGTTTTCATCGGAGTATTTGTTTTAAATTTATGATTCAAAACAAATACAATGCATCAAATTTTGACAACATTTTCCGATGAACTAAGTAATTTAAGGCGTGAATTAAGATTTTTTGAAAACCATTTTTAAAAAATTACAACTCAAACAATTCTTTAATAGAATCTCCAAAAGTACCCCCAGAAATTAGTCTCGTTTGAACCTTATCTTTCATCAGAATTTGATACTTTCCGTTAAAATGTTTTTCAATTTCTTTGATTCTTTGCGTATTCACAATATTTGCTCGATTGATTTGCATAAATGGAGGATTGGGAAGTTTTTCTGAAAGGATTCCGATGGTATAATTGGTGAGGTATTTTTGACCATCTAAGGTTACTAAAAATACATATTTATCTTCAGCTTCAAAATGGCTAATATCCTGTAAATCAATGAGTAATATTTTATTTCCAGTCTTTACTGAGATAGAACTTATCACTTTTTTAGGACGCATAGCTTCAATCATTTTAATGAGATTTTCATCAAATTGATTGGGCTTTTCACTATTCGTAGCAGATTGCCAATTTTGAAGTTTTTGAACCGTTTTATCCAATCTTTCCGTTTCAATAGGTTTCAATAAATAATCAATTGAATTCTCTTCAAAAGCTTTTATGGCGTATTCATCATACGCCGTTGCGAATACCACCAAAGGCAAATAGGTTAGCCGTGAAAGCATCTCAAAACCTGTCATAACGGGCATTTCAATGTCCAAAAATATAAGGTCAGGGCGAAGCGTTTCAACTATTGATAGTCCTTCGTCCCCGTTGATGGCACGCCCGATTATCTCGAACGTATTTTCATACTTGGCAAGCAAACGTTCTAATCGGCTAATGGCTAATTTCTCATCATCAATGAGAATTGTTTTGAATGGAGTTGGAAAAATAGGAGTTGAAAATTTGCCCATATTTTGAATATTAAAATATTATTATGTTAGAAAAATACGATAACTATTAAAAATTCATCGCTTTGGCAACGACAAAATTACCGCTTTTTCAGGCTCATTATTAATCGTCATCGAAGCTTTTTCTCCTGACAATAATCTTAATTTATCTTGGATAGATTTGAGTCCATAACCCGAAAAAATATTATCTGGAAAAGGCACGCCATTATCATGAATTTTGATAATTAAATTTTCATTTTCTTCCGAAATAGTAAGCTGAACTACGCCATTTCCTGCAATTTTTGAAATACCGTGTTTGATAGCATTTTCTACAATGGGCTGAATCAAAAATCTTGGAATCTGACAATTTTTCAATTCTTCATTTCGGTATTCAACTGAAAAAACTAAACGTTCATCAAACCGCACTTTTTCAATTTCTAAGTAAGTGCTAACAATCTCTATTTCATTCTTTACGGTGTCAAAATACTGATTATTTCGACCAGTTGAGAATCTGTAAAATTTAGAAAGATTCATCACCATGTGTTCGGCTTTATCGGGATTTTCGTGAACCAAGGAAGCAATTGAATTCAAGGAATTATACAAAAAATGCGGATTTATTTTCGCTTCTAAAGCTGACAATTCTGCTTTGTTTTTGAGGTCATTCATTTGTAGAATTTCGTATTCTTGTTCGGTCAATTTAATAATTTGAGAACGTTCACGAGTAAACCAATAATAAATGATGTTCATGCCAATTATTGGTCCTAAGGTAAAAAGTAAATCGTACCAATCACGGTCTGTATCATCAACATTTACATAGCGTTTTTCTCTAAATAAATCATACATCAAAGTAAAAGTATAAAACTTAAAAAAAGCCATCACAGCAGCAAAAATTGTTAGGATTAAATGGCGAATAAATACTGATTTAATTTTTGTGCCAAATCGAATCATAATCCAACATCCTAATAACATGGAAGTTGCGTCGAAGATATTGCTGTAAACGATATTTATGACAAAATCATGATACTTAGATTTCCCTCTTAGAATACCCACAATAAAGTAAACGTGGCCATTAAAAGCCATTACCGTAAAGAAACCTAACACCCAAAAACGTCCCCAAAAACTCGACTTTAAATTTTCCATGATACTGCATGGAGGAAAAGAATAAAAGAGATAAAATGAAAGGAAGCAGAAAGTAAGATACCAATAAATATCTTTTATCTTTCTACCATCTTCCTATCTGCTTTTCCCCTATTAATATTTTATTTAAATTACTTACAAATTAATACTTTCATTTGCTCTGCACCCCAAGTTGGAGCAATCGAGTTTATTGGTTTGAAGTTAGCGAATTTTGTGTTAGCTTCCTGCACTTCGGGACAGGCTTTTTCTGAACCTCCGCCAAATTGTGCCGGTGTATAGTAGGTCATCTGAGCTTTTAGAGCGTAGGCACGAGGATTTTCTGGATTAATTGCCTTCGCTTTAGCGATTGCTCCCTCAAAGGCTGAACCGTATTTCATCCAACGAACTTGACCCTCAACCGAAATTCTCATCATATAATTTTGAGCTTTCAATACTTCAACTTCATCGGGTGAATTTACATTTTGCTTAGCTAATTTTTCAATAAATGTATCCGATTTGTCGAGATATTTATCAATTTCAGCACCATCTTTTTGTTTTTGAGCCATCATATTATAACACAAACCAGCATAATAATTAGGCAACCATTCTAAGATTTCAGAACTGGCGATTCTCTCAAATTTATTGGCTACTTCCTGTAGAGCCGTAGCATCTTTGGCTTGACCTAATTCCATCAGCGTTTGTCCCATAGCCTGCATAAAACGCTCCTTATCAGTTGCTTTTGTGATGAAAGGAGCAATAAAGAAAGCGATTACAATGATCAATATTTTCATAAATTTGTTGCTTAAGTTTTAAAATAATTTTCGTTTTTTAATGATTCAAAAGTATTTAAATCAATAAAATAAAAGAATCGCTTTCTGATGGATTGGGTATTTGTTGGCGTGAATTATGGGATTTCGGGAGTGGGTTTAATCAAAACACATTAATTTCAATAAATTAGATTTCATAAACTTTCAATAACTATTAAAATTATTTTTTGCATTTCTAAAATTTTTAATAGTTTTGTATTAAAGTAAATATTAGTTTGCTTATGGGTATTGTCAAATAATATCTATAAAATTTAATAGTTAAATCTAAAATTGAATTAAAAATGAAAAAAATTCTTCAATTAATAGCATTTGGCACCATGTCTGTTGCTATTATATCGTGTTCGGATGTCTCCTTAGATAATTCTAACGCTGCTTTAAATTCTCTTAATAAATCCGCCAGAAATGAAAGTAAAGACCGAGGCTGTGCTGCCATGGAGGTTTTGGAGGAAAATATGAAAGATGATCCAAGTTTAAAAGATAGAATGGATGAAATTGAAAAACATACTAAAGATTATGAGAAAAAACAGAAAAATGGTAGAGTTGGAGCAACAGGAACATTGATAATTCCTGTGGTAGTAAATGTCCTTTATAGCAACGCAAATGAAAACATTAGTGATGCACAAATTCAATCCCAAATCGATGTTTTAAATAAAGATTTTAGTGCAACAAATTCAGATTTGAGTTTAGTACCAAGTGCCTTTTCTTCGGCAGTTTCAAACTTAGAAATTCAGTTTGTTTTGTCTTCTGTTGTTCGTAAATCAAGTACCAAAACTTCGTGGGGAACGAGAGATGCGATGAAAAGTGCTAAAAAAGGTGGTATTGACCCAACTACTTCAACCACAAAACTTAATCTTTGGGTTTGTAATATTGGTGGTGGTATTTTGGGATATGCACAATTTCCAGGCGGTAGTTCAGCTACAGACGGGGTTGTAATCGGACCGCAATATTTTGGTAATACTGGTTTTGTATCGGCTCCTTATGATAAAGGAAGAACTGCAACGCACGAAGTTGGTCACTGGTTAAATTTACGTCATATTTGGGGCGATGCTTCTTGTGGAAATGACTTGGTTTCTGATACACCTACGCAACAAACCTCAAACTTTGGTTGTCCAGCATTTCCACACGTAACGTGTAGTAATGGTCCCAACGGAGATATGTTTATGAACTACATGGATTATACAGATGACTTATGTATGTATATGTTTTCGGGAGGACAAAAAACTCGTACAAGAGCTATTTTTGCAGTAGGTGGAGCAAGAGCAAGTTTTAATCTATAATAGTAGTATTTTACTGAAAATTTTAACTAAATTTAAGCCCTTTCTAATCACGCAGAGAGGGCTTTTTTTTATGTACAAACTTCTTATCTTTATTTTCATGTTAGGGACAGATTCTCCACAACAAGAAACCATCCAGTCTGTTGAATTATCGTACCAAACCAGAGGGACGCAAAAATTCTTGCACATCACTTCTGATAGTGTTGAGGTAAAGATTAATGGTAAAATAACTCACTATAAAACGACCGAAGGTCAATGGCAAAAAATACTTAAATCTTTTCAAAAAGTAAAATTAAGCGGGATTGCTAAATTGAAAAGACCAAGCACAAAATCATTTTACGATGGTGCATTAATTTCACAGGTGAAAGTTATAACGAATCTTAAAGAATATGAATCGGTTAATTTTGACCACGATGCTCCTCCAACAGCTTTGGTAAAACCAATTAATGCAATGAAATCAACCTTAATTGGGACTGAGAATAAGAGAAATTTTTAAAACTATTGTCCACTAAAAACACATTATGATGAATAAATTTTATCTCCTTGTAGCCGTTTTATCCTTAGCATCTTGCCAGAAAAAACTGGAAGAAAAAAGTGATGCAAAACTTAAGGCAGACTCTGTCAGCACTGATATTAGAGCTACTAAAATTCCTACTAAAAGCCTGTCAGAAAGCGATTTGGCGGAGAAATGGTTAATCGAAAATGTCGAAGAAAACTTCAAAACTACTGATGGTTTAATTGATCAAATATGTACAAAATCCTACGCCGAATACAAATCTGATGCCATTGGTATTGATTATGACGGCGGATTAACTCCAAAGGCTTTTGAGAAAAAATGGAAAGGCAAATTTGACCTAAAATATGCTGGTACTGGAACAGGATTCTTGATTTCAGGACAAGATTGGGTTAAAATAACAGTAGTTAAATGTGAATTATCCCCCATAAAACTGAAGGAAGGTTACCTTTTTGAAACTACGATTGAGGATATTGGGGCTACTACCAAAACTATTTATAAACGTGACATTAAAGTTGTTCCTTCGAAAAATTCTTTTTTGATTGCCGATGTATTGGAATATTAATTAACCCAAAATAATTTACGGTGGCCTTACCAAATATTTTTACCAAAGAAGTCTCAGAAAAGATAATTCAAAGAATTACTAACTTAAAACATAATACTAACGCAAATTGGGGCAAAATGAGTGTTGATCAAATGCTTGCACATTGCAACGTTACGTATGAAATGGCGTATGAAAATATTCATAAGAAACCGAATGCTTTCATAAAATTTGTGTTGAAAATGCTGGTAAAAAATGTAGTTGTGAATGAAAAGCCTTATGCTAAAAATGACAAAACTGCACCACAATTTATAATGAAGGGATGTAAAGATTTTGATTTAGAAAGGAAAAGATTGATGGATTATGTTACGAAAACGCAACAATTAGGAGAAAATCATTTTGATAATAAAGAGTCACACTCATTTGGCATTTTGAATAAAACAGAATGGAATAATATGTTTTATAAGCATTTAGACCATCATTTGACGCAATTCGGTGTATAAAATTTGACTTCAAATAATCCACAATTATGGATTATTTGAAGTCAAATTAAAGTTTATGATTACTCTCCAAACGCTTCATTCATTTTATCTCTATCAAATTCTCCTTCATTATTTGCTAGCCAAATTGTGGCAACTCCATTACCGATAAAATTAGTAATTGCTCGAGCTTCCGACATAAATCTGTCCACCCCTAAAAGCAAAGCAAGACCTTCTACGGGGATTACTTTTATTGCCGTTAAAGTTGATGCTAAAACGATAAAACCGCTACCAGTTACGCCCGCTGCCCCTTTTGACGTTACCATTAAAATTCCTATAATCGTTAAGATTTGTTGTAAATCTAAATGCACATTAAAAACTTGGGCTAAGAAAATAATTGCCATCGAAAGGTAAATCGTTGTGCCGTCTAAATTGAAAGAATATCCCGCAGGCACTACCAAACCGACTACCGATTTTGAGCATCCCATTTTCTCCAATTTTTCCATTAATGAGGGCAAAGCTGCTTCTGATGATGAAGTTCCTAAAACAATTAATAATTCTTCACGAATATATTTCAAGAATTTCCAGAGTTGAATTTTGTAGGTTCTCAAAATAAAATAAAGTACCACAAAAACGAATACTGCCATCGTACAGTAAACCGTTACCATCAATTTTACCAAAGGCAAAAGGGTATGAATTCCGTACTTACTAATGGTAAAAGCCATTCCACCAAATGCTCCAATCGGTGCCAAATACATCACTTTATGCAATCCCCAAAAGATTTTTTTGGAAATGGGTGACAGAAAATCTACCACTTTTTGTCTGCCTGAATAATTGCTTAAAATCACTCCCATTACGATTGCTAAGAGTAAAACTTGCAACGTGGCGTTATCCCAAAAGAATTTCATCCAACTAAAACCAACTTCGGCTGATTTGGTATATTTTGAAATATCCCCGCCTTTAATTTCGGATGTCACCACGCCATCTCCTGGACGAATAATGTTGGCAATCACTACGCCAATGAAAAGAGCAACGGTTGTAACGACTTCAAAATACAAAAGTGCCTTCGCTCCTACTTTCCCAACTTTCTTTAAATCGCCCATTGAGATAATACCCAAAGTAATAGTCAGAAAGATGATTGGACAAATAAATATTTTTACGATACTGATAAAAATACTGCTCAAAAACTCACTGAGTGTAGTTTTTATCTCGAATACAGAAAAATATAAATCGAATTTAATCGGCTTTTCTATGATTGGTTGTAGCGCAATTGCAGGATAAAAATGTCCCAACAAAACGCCCGCAGTAATAGCAGTTAGTACCCAGAAGGTTAAATTTTTGAAAATATGTTTCATGTATTTTAATTATGAATTATAATAGTTAGTGATGAATTATGAGTGATGAGTTATGAATTGGAAACTATGAGTATATTAGGCTAATTTTAGGAAGTTATGCCTTAAAATTCATAACTCATCATTCATAACTCATCATTAGAAATTAATAATTCACAACCAAAAGATACCAAATTCCAACGTTAATAAAAGATAATGGAATACTGATACTGACCATTTGAGTTGCTAATTTAGGGTTTAATCCGTAATTGATTGCAATGATTGTGGCAGTATTCATTGAGCCTAAAGCGGCACCAATAACAGATATTTTTCCCACCAAGGAATGGTCACCAATA
>JACMRQ010000217.1 GCA_014376355.1 Arcicella sp.
GAAGACATATTTTTCGTGGTATTTCGTCCTTAAAATAAAGTATATATTTAAGGCAGTAATTCTCTAAGAAAATAATTAATTGAAAGACGTTTTAGTTTGTAAAATTAGGTCATTGCCACGTAAATCAACAATTTATAAAAACTTTATTTCCAATCTTAACTCTATACCGCCTTTCAGCCTACTGATAAACTCCTTTGGTCATTTCGTTGTTGTGTCTTTTAAAATGATATTCTAAATTTATATTCTTAAAATCCATACAATCATGAAATTTCTTCGACAACTGTTTGAAAGTATCCGTTTTGCTTGGCAAGCTCTTCTAAGTAATATTTTACGAACAACGCTTTCTCTTTTGGGTGTTACCATTGGCATTTTCTCCATCGTGGCGGTTTTTACCTTCGTAGATTCAATGAATATGAGCATTAGTTCTGAGATTGATTCTTTCGGTAAAGGCGTAATTTACGTGGGTAAATGGCCTTGGGTTTTCAGTAATAATTTTCCTTGGTGGAAATATATGAATCGTCCAAGTACAAAATATAGCGAATACAAATATTTAGTTGATAACGTGAAAAATGCTGAGGCAATCTCCATTTTGGATGGAAGAACGACAACCTTAAAAAACGGCAATAATAGTATGGAAACCCAGTTAACAGGTGTTAGCTTTGATTATAACAAAATATCGGAAGTACCCATTGAATATGGTCGTTATTTTTTAACAAATGAAACTGACAATTCAGCTTTTACTGTGATTTTGGGAGCAAATGTAAAAGAAGCACTTTTCCCAAATTTGGGCGATGCAGTAGGCGAAACTATAAAAATAAACGGCATAAAATTTAAAGTTATTGGCACGATGCGAAAGAAGGGAGAGGATTTATTAAGTTTTGGAGGTTCGCCCGATGACCGTGCTTACATTCCATATACTTCTTATTCGGGCTTATTTCAAAAAGACAGATCTGATCCAGATATAGCCATAAAAGCATTTGATTCAGACATTGGACAACAAGCTTTGGAGGGTGAAGTAACAGGCTTGATGCGAAGTAGAAGGGGTTTAAAACCGGTTCAAGAAGACAATTTTTCGATTAATCGTTTGGATGGATTAACGAAATTCTTTGAAGGAATCTTTTCAAGTTTGAATATTGGAGGAATTTTTATTGCAGGATTTTCACTTTTAGTAGGTGGCTTTGGAATCGCAAATATCATGTTTGTGTCCGTAAAAGAACGAACGAATATGATCGGAATTCAAAAATCGTTGGGAGCGAAAAATTATTTTATTCTGTTTCAATTTTTATTTGAAGCGGTATTTTTAAGTGTCATCGGTGGTATGGTTGGTATATTCTTAGTCTGGCTACTTTCTTTCATAGATTTTGGGTCTTTAAAATTAGTTTTAACCTACTCAAATATGCTCAAAGGGATTATTACAGCCACTATTATTGGCGTAATATCAGGAATTGTTCCTGCTTGGATGGCAGCACGACTCGACCCTGTTGTGGCAATTAGATCGAAATAATAAAACACAAATGCCCATTATTTCCTATAAAAGGAAATAATGGGCATTTTAAAATAAATACGGAAATAAAATAAATATCAAATAACTAATACCCAATCGAAGTATCATCCGCTCTCACATCCGAACCACCTTCATACGTACCATCTGGCAGAACTAAAATACAGTCCATTCTTCCAATAGTATTCTTCTGATAATCAATGATATAACCTCTATCTCGCATTCTTTTTAGCGTAGGTTCTGTAAATCCTCCTTCTTCAAAAGTGGTACGATCAGGCAACCATTGATGATGAAAACGAAAAGCATCTACCGCCTGTTGCATCGTCATTCCATGTTCAACCACGTTCAAAAATACTTGAAACACAGAGGTAATAATTGTTGAACCACCTGGTGTTCCCAAAATCATTTTCAATTTTCCATTTTCCTCCACAATCGTTGGAGTCATTGACGATAACATTCTCTTATTGGGGGCAATAGCATTAGCTTCGTTTCCAATCAATCCATAAGAATTTGGTACGCCTGGTTTCACCGAAAAATCGTCCATTTCATCATTCATTAAAAATCCTGCCCCATCTACCACAACTTTACTTCCATAAGAATTATTTAAAGTTGTTGTTATGGAAACTGCATTACCTTCTTTATCAACAAAAGATGAGTGAGTTGTTTCCGTACTTTCATAACCCGCAATCTTACCAGCCTTCACTTTTTCGCTCAAAGTAGCCTGTGAAAATTGAAAATCTTCCCAACGTTTTTTTAGAAAATCTTGACTCAAAAGCTCTTTCTGAGGTACTTTCACAAAATCTGGATCACCCAACCAAGTAGAACGATCAGCAAAAACTCGTCTTTCAGCCTCAATCATTACTTGCGTGGTAGAATCCGTATGCCAACCCCAACGTTTAAGCGGATATTGTTCAACATATTTCAATAATTGCACTAAAGCAATTCCCCCGCTTGATGGTGGAGGCATTGAAATAATTTTCAAATTATGATAATTTTCAATGATTGGTTCCCTCCAAGTTGCTTTATAATTATCCAAATCTTTTTGTGTAATTATCCCTCCTCCTCTTTTCATTTCTTCTAACAAAAGCCTTGCAGTTTCACCTTCATAAAATCCTTTTCGCCCCTGTTCTTGAATTCTACGAAGCACTTTTGCCAAATCTTTTTGAATTAATAATTCACCTTCTTTCCAAGTAATTGTATCAGGTTTTACGAAATATGTTTTGTTTGGATTATATTTGACAAATTCTGGTTTTGTTCTGTTTAATCCTCTTGCTTCACGGATAGTGAGTTTTACCCCATTTTCTGCTAAATTAATTGCTGGCTGTAAAATTTGTTGCCAAGTCAATTTCCCAAAACGTTTATGAGCTCGTTCTAAACCATCAACTGCACCTGGCGTTCCACTTGCTGTATGTCCATACCAACTTAATTGGCCAGATTTAACATCTCCCTTTTCGTCTAAATACATATCTCTACTGGCATTTTCAGGAGCTTTTTCACGGTAATCGAGCGTATATGACTTTCCGTCTTTATCACGATATACTAAAAAACCACCACCACCAATATTTCCTGCGGCTGGATGAACTACTGCAAGAGCAAATTGTGTTGCCACAGCAGCATCAATAGCATTTCCACCCATTTTCAAAATATCAACGCCTACTTGTGAAGCTGCAGGGTGAGTAGCAGCAATCATACCATTTTTACCATAAACAGAAGGCTTTTTCCCCGCAAAAGGTGAGGCATCTGGATCTTCATTAGAAAACTGATAAAAACCAAGATTTTCTGTGGGTTTATTAATGCCACCAGTCCGAAAAGCTTGTTGAGTCGTTTTGCAAGAAATAATTGTAAAACATAACCCAAGTATAAAAAGGGGAGTAATTTTTATGGAGAGTAATTTCATGTGAAGAAGTTTTTATTTTGAAATTACGTAATGAAATTCGTTAAAGCAAATGAGTGCCCAACAAGAAGGTCAAGGTTTAAAAGTCACACAAAATATCATAGAATTTTGCATAAAATTTAACAAATTTTTCAACATTCGTTTATAAAACTTAAACTGAAGAATCTATAAGACTTTATGTTCAGAATAACCTATCTTTCTAAAATCCTAAAACTCCTTGATTGTTAAAGTTTATACTTCCATTTAAAATTAAATTCAATGGTTTCGCTTTGATGGCATCAATCTGTATGGTATGCTCTGTTTTTATAGTTACGGTATGATAATTTTGAGGGGAACAATTACAATTCCACGAATCCGTCTTTCTCCAACTTCCCGATTGGAGACTTTGAATATTAAATGATTGTGATAATTTAGGAATTGAAACACTTAAAAAAGAAGTTTTATTAATGGCATCTGCCCAAAGATTTGCGGCATAAATTAACCCTTGATTACTAAAATGTAAGCCATCGGGACGTTGGCTAACGCCGTTGCCTCCTCCATTATCCGTAATTACGTCAAGGTCAGGTCCTTGAAAATTATAGGCTTGTTGAGCAACAGTCGACTGCGCATTTCGAGGATTAAAGTGTAGTGGGAAAGGAGCAGGATTTTGCCCGTGATCAAGTAAATATGAATCCATGGCAATTACCCAAGACAAATTATCAATTTTACTATCAATCCTACTCTGACCAATATAGCCTTCCATCCACATCTGAATATCCGCTTGTGAATCATTCCTTTCATTAACTCCATGAAGGCACAAGACCCCTCTAATTCCAGTCAATGGCACATACAATTGCAAAACATTTTTCAAATTAATGTAAGGCATCGCAATACTTGATTTTATAAAACCGTGGTCAAAAGGAATACCTTTGGCTGCTTTATACCAATGTTCACTGCTTGTACCCCCAAAACCAGTTCCATATAGCATAATCGGAACATTTAATCTCCGGCTTAATGAATCTCCCATTATACTCCAAAACCAAGGGTGTCCACAAAATGGTGATATGCCTGAAGCAATTGAAACTTTTGAAAATTTAAGCATGGGTAAATACTGTTCATCACCTGTTTGTAAATATTTACACCATAGCGAATCAGAACTTGTGGCAGGTTGAAAAGGATAAGAAGCATTACACTGAGGTTCTTGTCCTACTGCAATGCAATTTACACGGTCGTCTGTGGCATTTGGTCCCGTTTGCCCGTAAGCTCCTCCTTGAGCATTTGAATGACCGACATAAACGAATACCTCACCAATACCAACTCGCTGAACAATCAATGTGTCAATTACAGTTACGTTGTTTTTAATGGCTCGCATTTGTAAATTATACCAACCTCCTTTAACTGAAATAGCTCCTGAAAAGAAATTTACAGGATTTAATTGAACAATTTGCCAAGGCGTTGCCACAATAGTATCCAAACGAGATTGTTCAGTTCTTGGCACTAAACGAGCTTCAATTCTATCAACGGCATTTTTGATATGCCCAGCAATATTCAAACTTGCTCGATTAGCATTATCTCGCTGAATTACTGCTCGTGAAACAGGAAACGATAGGGAGATTTGTCCTTGAGATAAAAAAGGCGTATGAA
>JACMRQ010000021.1 GCA_014376355.1 Arcicella sp.
AGTAGAGAGCGAGGGATTCGAACCCCCGGACCTGTAACAGTCAACAGTTTTCAAGACTGCCGCAATCGACCACTCTGCCAGCTCTCTATGTGATTGATAATACAAAATTAGTACTTTCTTTCTTTCCGTACAAATCTGAATGAAAAATATTTTTTCTACTAATGGTCATTTGCCTTGCCAACCGTTGATTATCAGATAGATAAATTTGTAAAAACTTTTTTACTTCTTTTTTCGTATTTAATAAAAGAGTCCTAAAAAGAGGTTTTATGACATTATTCAATCATCATTATAAAAATTAAACAATAAATTTTATGAAAACATTAGGAGTAATTTTATTCATGGGCTTGGTTATGATGGCTTGTAGCGGATATACCCAACAAGATAAACCAAAAAAATTCGAGGTGACAAAGACCGAAATGGAGTGGAAAAAACAATTAACACCCGAACAATACATCGTTGCCCGTCAGAAAGGAACTGAACGTCCCTACACAGGAGAATATTGGGATAATCACGGAAAGGGAAAATATGTATGTATTGGTTGCAAGTTAGATTTGTTTTCGTCTGACACTAAATTTGAGTCTGGCACAGGTTGGCCTTCATTTTGGGATCCAATTAAAAAGGAAAATGTATTAGTGGCATCAGATAATACTCACGGGATGAGTCGTGATGAAGTTTTGTGTAGTCGTTGTGGTTCTCATTTAGGTCACGTTTTTGATGATGGCCCAAAACCAACGGGAAAACGTTATTGTATGAATTCCGCTTCTTTGAGTTTTGTAAAAAAATAGACTTTTAGTAAAAGAATTTGAAGCGTTAGAAAGCCGAATAAGTTGGAGAATTCTTTATACTTATTTGGCTTTTTAACGCTTTGTCCTTTTAACAACTAAATCTTACCAAACTTTTATCGTAAATTGTCTCTTATTTTAGATAGATAAATAAGTGCATAATGAACAAAATAAATCAACTCATTCAAAATCTTTTGATTACACTCAAAATTGCCTTGATTAATGCATTGCGTTGGTTGTGGATTCAACTGGATATTTTGATGGTAAGAATATTAGGTGAGCAAAAAGTAACCACTTTTTATAAACGACTTGATATCGTTAAAGAATCTTACTGGGACACAAAAGAAAAGGTAACAGAAGCAGTAGTTCAACGAATAGATAAAGACTCTTTTTACTATAATAGAATAAAAAAATACTGGCAAATTTTTGGTTGGACAGTTTTTGCAGGATTTTTCTACTTGTTCTGTATTCAAACAAATTTTCTGTATCTTACTGGTGAAATGCCTTCTGTTGGGGAATTACAAAATCCTAAATTATCCCAATCTTCCGAAATTTATTCTTCAGATGGTGTTTTGATGGGAAAATATTTTTTAGAAAATCGTACACCTGTTAAAAATTATCAAGATCTTTCTCCGTACTTAGTAAAAGCCTTAGTTGCTACTGAAGATTCTCGTTTCTATCAACATTCTGGTATTGATTTTAGGGCTTTATTTGGTGTTGCGGTCGGTGTTGTCACTGGAGCAAGCGAACGTGGAGGAGGAAGTACAATTACGCAACAATTAGCCAAAAATCTCTTTAAGACTCGCAAGAAAGAAGGTGTTACAAAAAAGGGATTATTAGCCTATATTCCAGGACTTAAAACATTAGTAATCAAGACAAAAGAGTGGCTAACTGCTGTTAAACTGGAACGATATTATACGAAAGAAGAAATCCTCGTTTGGTATTTGAATACAGTTGATTTTGGTAGCAATTCTTACGGAATAAAAGTAGCAGCAAAGACTTATTTCAACACTTCACCTGATAGTTTAAGCATTCAGGAGGCAGCGGTTTTGGTGGGTATGCAAAAAGCAACCAATACATACAATCCTCGTAAAAATTATGATAAATCTTTCACCCGAAGAAATACGGTTTTGTCAAGAATGGTGAAGGCTAATTATCTTCCAAAAATTGAATACGATTCATTAATAAAATTACCCATTGTTCTGAAAGTTAATGAAGAAACTCCTTACGATGGCACCAGTAATTATTTCAAAACTGCAGTTGCAAAAGCCTTAGAAAAATGGGCGGATAGCAGTGATGTTGATTTGGATTTATACAGAGACGGCTTGAGAATTAAAACAACCATAGACTCCCGTATGCAAGCGTATGCGGAAACATCAGTGCAAGATGGAATGAAGTTATTGCAAAAAAGTTTTGATAATCAATGGTCGGGAAGAAACCCGTGGGCAGATGAAAAGGGAGTGGAAATTCCAGGGTTTATCGATACTGTTGCTAAACGTACAGATTATTATAGGTCATTGGCAAAAAAATTCAAAAACGATCCAGATTCAATTAACCACTACATGAAAAATGTGAAACGAAAAATGTGGGTTTTTTCAAGAAACGGGTCTGGTGAAGAACAAAGAACGATGAGTGCTTATGATTCAATTGTCTATTACAAACGCTTTTTGCAAGCGGGAATGATGTCAATGGATCCATTTACGGGACACATAAAAGCATGGGTCGGAGGGCTTGATTTTCAATACTTTAAGTATGATCACGTAAGTCAAGGTCGTCGTCAGCCAGGTTCAACTTTCAAACCTTTTGTTTATACAACTGCCATTGATGGACCTAAAAATATGTCACCTTGTACCCAGATTAAAGATGAGCCTTTTGAGAAAGAATATGAAGAGAATGGAGAGAAAAAAATGTGGCGACCACATAATGCAGATGGACGATTTAGTTATACCACAATGTCTTTACGAAGGGCAATGGCTCGTTCAATCAATTCGTGTGCGGCTAAATTAACCGATGAAGTTGGTCCTGATTCTGTGGTATATTACGCTCATCAGATGGGAATAAAAAGCCCCCTTTCAGCGGTTGCTTCCATTGGTTTAGGGTCTAATGATGTTACGCTTTTAGAGATGATTGGGGCGTATGGATGCTTTTTAAATGAAGGAATTCACACAGAACCTATGTTAGTAGTTGAAATTCAAGACCGTAATGGAAATGTTATTCATACATTCGAACCAGAACGTCGTCAGGCTATTAGGAAAGAATCAGCTCAATTAATGCGATATATGCTCGAAGGAGGACTGGAAGAACAAGGAGGAACATCTCAAAATTTATGGTCTTTCAAGGATTTATTTGATGGGAAAGACCGCTATAAATCCCGATTCGCAGGAAAAACTGGAACAACATCCAATCATTCAGATGGGTGGTATATGGGTTTAACCAGTAATTTAGTGACAGGTACATGGGTTGGTGGAGACGACCGTTCCATTCACTTTAAAGGTGGGGCTTACGGTGAAGGTTCAAAAACGGCGTTGCCGTTGTTTGGAAGATATATGAGCAAAATTGTCAAAGATCCAACCTTAGAAGCTTATCATCCAGTGCCTTTTGAAAAACTTGATCCCAAGCGAATTTCCAAAGATTTTAATTGTACTGCTTCATACACTGCAAGGGCGGATACGCTCAATTATGATAGTACATTTGTAAACTCTGATTCAATTGTTCTACCACCAATTAAAGCTGCCGAAGCGAAACCAGATTCGACTATTAAATAAAATCATTTATGACCAAAGAACAAATATCCACATACTTTCAAGAATTACAGGTTAGTATTTGTAATGCCTTAGAAAAAGCTGATGGTCAATCTTCTTTCCATGAAGATAACTGGCTTCGGGATGCTGGAGGAGGTGGAAGAAGTAAAGTCATACAGAATGGTAAAATCATTGAAAAAGGAGGCGTAATGTTCTCGGCCGTTTGGGGAGATTTACACGAAAAAATGCTTGCTTCAATGGGACTTTCTGATAAAGTTGATTTTTTTGCAACGGGAGTATCAATTGTTTTACACCCGCAAAGCCCACTAATGCCAATTATACACATGAATGTTCGATATTTTGAAATGTCGAACGGTACTTTTTGGTTTGGTGGAGGGATTGATTTAACCCCGCATTATGTGGTTGAAGAAGATGCAAAATGGTTTCATAATTATTTAAAAACTGCTTGTAATAAACACAATGAAGCATATTATCCAAAATTTAAGACTTGGGCGGATGATTATTTTTTCAATTCGCACCGTAATGAAACTCGTGGAATTGGAGGGATATTTTTTGATTATCAAAAGACCGATGGAACTCGAACTAAGGAACAATTATTTGATTTTGTAAAAGAAATTGGAGAATCATTTGTGCCAATTTATACGCATTTTATGAAAAAAAATAAAGACTTTCCTTTTACAGAAAAAGAGAAAGTTTTTCAGATGTTACGTCGTGGAAGATACGTAGAATTTAATTTAGTACACGACCGAGGAACAAAATTTGGACTTGAAACAAACGGCAGAACCGAATCAATTCTAATGTCAATGCCACCCGTTGCTAATTGGGTTTATGACTATCACGCAGAAGCAGGTTCGGAGGAAGAAAAGACTTTGGGGCTTTTGAAAAAAGGAATTGATTGGGTGTAAAATAATGAATTTCAAAACATAAATTGTATGGATTAAACAAAAATGAATCAATTTTTAAGAAATTAATACTATTAATCCGTATTTAATCCATAAAATTTCTATTACCTTTTACGCCTTACGAACTCTCGCCAAATACGAAAATAAGCCAATCCCCAAAATTAAAACTAACCCACACAAAGAAAGTTGAATTAAAGATGGTTTAATTACAATCATTGCCCCAAAAAATTGGATGATTAATATGTAATACAATAGAGTAGCAATGCCTTTTCTTGGCATTTTGCTGATTACAAAAGCTCCCAACGGAGCAAATACAGCCACAAAAGGGACACAGGCCAACCAGATTTCAAAGGCCTCAGGTTGAAAATCATTCAATAATTGAGTATGAATAAAAAGCCCCAGAATTGTCTCAATTGTCATGATAATTACGGATGAAGGTGTGGCAACTTTTTCACTTACTCGGTAATAAATTGTCATTAAACAGAAAGTAAAAATATTAATACCCGTTCCGAAAATGGATGAAATAATTCCTCCAACTAAACCAAAAATAATTAACTTTCCTTTGTCAGAGTTTTGAAAATTTTGAATACTTTCGAAAATTTCCCTTTGTGGTCGTCGATTTTGCATCCATAAAGCAATCCCAAAACTTAAATAAAGGGATACGAAAAATAATTTCGCTTGTACGGGTGATACGTAAGGAACAACATAATAAGTGCCTAAAAATAGACCAACTACACCACCGATCGTTACATAAATAATATAATTCCAATCTACTTTTAATCGCATCCCAATTATTAATAAAGTGGCTGAAGTCATGCCAATGCTCTGAATAGCAAAGGCAAAATTTCGAGTAATTGGAGGGGCAATTTTGAGAATTAATGTAAAAATTGGATACGCAACCGCTGCACTTCCTTCGGGACTTGCTCCTGCAATGAAAGAGCCAAAAATCATTGTTAGCACCGTAGCCCATTGACGGGCGTAAATTTCAAAACTTTCGTGGCTCAACATATACCAAAACCAAATACTCATCACAAGGGTAAGAAAAAATAGATATATCCAAGGAATTCTTGTTTTCTGAGTTTTATTGGATTGCATAAAGTTTTTTTGTTAATTTACTTTTCGGTAGGGATACCATGCAAATTTAGAGACAATAAAAATAGAAATACAAATTTGAACGATGAAAAATTTTGATGAAGTATTGCAAAAATTAGTGGATGAACAGGATTTTCTAAAAGGAATACAAGTGAGAATCGTGGATAATTATGACATTATGCTTCAAAATCAGCAAAAGAATGCTGATAATCATGAAATGGTAATTCAGAATCAATCTACTATTATTCGAAATCAGGAAATCATTGTAAATAATCAAATGAATATTGTTCGGAATCAAAAGCAAATAGCTCAAAATCAAGTAACGCTTGACGTTATTGAACAAACGCAAACTTTTCTTCTGAATGCTTTGAATAAACTTTCAGGAAAGGAAGAAACAATACAAGAAACTGAAAATTTTGTAGCCAAGATTAGAAAGGCAAGTGAGGAAAGTAGAAAAGGTCAGAATTTGAATGAGTCTTCAACATTGTAATTTTCATTAATACCCAAAAACCCAATACAGTTTAAATTATATTGGGTTTTTTAATAGAATATTATTTGAATTTTTCTTCCAATAACCTAATTTGGATTTGCAAAGACTTTATTTCCGAAATTTTGCTTTCCGTTAATTGTCTTACTAATTGTAATTGTATCTGTAATCCTTCGACTTGTTGATTCAGGAGTTTATTCTGAAATGCTAATTGATTATAGGGGTCATTAAAATCACTTTTATCGTCTAACTTTTTTCCAGAATTTCGATTTAAAGAATTTCCTTGAATTTCTTCCAAACTCATCTCCAAGAAATCAGAGTTTTGCATATCATCAAGATTTGTTCCAAAATATTGACAGATTGATTCACAAACATTTAAGGATGGAAGGGTATGACCATTTTCGTAGTCAGATAGGGCACTCTTACTTATTCCAAGGTTTTTTCCTAAAATTTCTAAAGTTAATTTATTCTTTTTTCTAAGAAGCCGAAGGTTAGTACTAAACTTATTTTCCATTAATCAGGAATTTTTATTATTTATTTCCATAAATTTGGAAAATATAAAATGTTGTATTTATTTTGTTAGTGCAATTTAACAAATCTAATCAATTTAGGAAAATTTGAAGGTTGTCAAAATCAAATTAACCTACATTTTTCTTGAATCTGTAATAAAATACAAAAAAATCAATTAATGAAAAAAATTTTCCGATTTACAGCTTTAATGTTTTGTGTTGTAGGTTCTTCACAAAACATTTTTTCCCAAATGATGAATGACGGGATTTTCATGGCAAAAGGAAACCTTTGCGGAGGTCTCATTTACATGAATGATTCTTGGAAGAATTACTGGGAAGGAACATTGTTACGGGAAAACAAAAATCTTGGAACTGTTACTACGCAATCCATAATTTTAAATGCAAATTACGGTATCACCAATCGTTTAAATGTTTTGGCAACGCTGCCATATATAACTGTTAAACCTTCTGCGGGCGTTTTGCATGGCATGAGTGGCATTCAGGATTTAACATTAGCTGTAAAATATATTGCTATTCAAACGAAACATCTCTCAGTAATTGGTTCAGTAGGCGGTTCTATTCCCACAAATAACTATGTAGCAGATTTTCTTCCATTGGCAATTGGAGTACAATCTAAAACGATTTTTGCAAGAGGAATCTTATATTATACACTTCCAGCAAATCTATCTTTGACAGTTAATGGTACTTATACAGCACGTTCTAACGTGAGAGTTGATAGAGAAATGTATTATTCAGATAGGGGATATTTCACGAACGAAATGGTGATGCCAAATGTAGTGAACTTCGGGGCAAAATTTGGGCACTATTCTTACAGATGGCAATTAGAGGGCAATTTTGACCAACAAATTACGGGAGGGAATATTGATATTCGTAGAAATGATATGCCTGGGATTTGTAATAAATTTGATTATACAAAAGTGGGATTCATTGCCGCCTACAGGGTACCCCAATTGAAAGATATTCAGATAATGGTAACGGGATCGAAAGTTTTAACGGGACGTAATGTTGGAGAGTCAATGATATTTTCTTTGGGACTTTCTAAGTACTTTGATTTCCGCAAGAATAGATCTTCTGAAATCCCAAGCGGACCAATTTGTCGTCCAGGGGATGTAAATCACAATGCGGGGAGTATGGATATGAAAAAGGAAGAACATAAATAATACTATCAAACGATGCTTAGACATCGGTCAAAGAAATGAAAAAAATACCTACTAAAAATATAAAAGTAACATTGTCAGCCTTTTTATTAATTGCTGGATTGATTGCTTGCGATAAAACGCTTGAAAAAGATGGAACTGAATTGGTTGCTCTTAACCCAACAAAAATAGATGACAACGCAGGTACTTGGAAAACTTATACCGCAACCTCTATTGCTGAATACGCAACTGTGATAACTATGCCTGATGCAGTTAATTCTGCAAAATATCTTTCAGAAATTGAGGAGGTAAAAGGCGAAGTCAGTAAAATAACTGATACTCGCAGAGAAGCCATTAATTATTGGAATGGCGGTGGAGTTTTACGTTGGAATCAAATTATGCGTGAAATGGTGGCTAAAAATAATTTGCCACCCGTAGAAAATGACAAAGGTTTGTATCCAATTCCAAGTTCAGCAAATCCTGATAATTTAGATAATTTAGTTGGGACAGGTTTTCCGTTTTCAAATCCTCCTTATGCGGCTCGTGCGTATTCGTATGTTTCTGTGGCTCAGTATGATGCTTTGGTAATGGCAATGGCATTGAAGGCAAAATATGCTCGTAAATCACCTAATGCTGTTGATGCGAGCATTATTCCTGTGATTGTGGCTGCTCCAAAGTTGAATTCATTTCCTTCGGAAGATGCAGTAATATCGGCGGTGAGTTATGAGTTCATGAAAAGATTATTCCCAAAATCAGCTGACACTCTTTATCTATATAAGAAGAAAGAGGAGCAGAAATGGTTTAAATTATGGGCAGGTGTTTCAACTCGTTCAGATATTGAAGCAGGCGAAAAATTAGGGAAAGCAGTTTTTGCAAAAGTTTTCGCCCGTTTCAAAACGGATGGAATGGCAAATGCGGTAGGAACGCAAACAAAATGGGATAGTTTAACAAAACGTTGTGAGGAAAGGGGAGAAATCGCTTGGAAATCAATGGAAGATGTACCTCGTCCGCCCATGTTGCCGATGTACGGGAATTTAATTACTTGGAATATGGACAGAACAACTATGACCTCAATTAGTATGTCTTTTCCTCCGCTATTAACAAAATCAGTGGAGTTTCAAGCACAACTTGCGGAGGTAAAAAAATATACGGATAACCCAACCCGTGAGAATACCGCAATCGTTCATTTTTGGGCAGATGGTGCAGGCACACACACACCTCCTGGACATTGGAATCAGATCGCTGAAAAATATATTGTTGCAGGTAAACAGTCGGAAGTTAGAACAGCTCGTAGTTATGCTTTATTGAATAGTGCTATGATGGATGCATCCGTAAGTTGCTGGTACACAAAAAGTTGTTATTATTTTCCACGACCTTCGCAGATGGATCCGAGCATTAAAACTTTGACAGGTTTACCCAATTTTCCATCTTATACCTCAGGACATTCAACGTTCTCTGCGGCGGCAGCGACAGTCTTAAGTTATCTTTTTCCTGATGGAGCAAGTTCATTTCAAGCTCAAGCAAATGAAGCCTCAATGTCACGTTTATACGGTGGAATTCATTACAAAATGGATTGTGAAGGTGGTATGAAAATTGGAAAAGCAGTAGGCGATAAAGCAGTTTTACGTGGACAAAGTGATGGTGTTCAATAATATTAATATTTAGTGGTTAGGTGTTACAAACTTCCTATCGATAAATTTCGGTAGAAAGTTTTTTTTAATAGCCTATTTTCGCTTCATTTAACAATATGTTCAAAATATACAGCTAAACAAGACAATTTTTTTTCACTGTTTTTGCTCTTCGTAACCAAAATAAAAAATAGCTCTGCTATAAATTTGTTCGTAAACAAAATATGACAAAGCTATTTTATGTAAAGCTTTCACTGTTTTTATCCAGCTACTGCGTCCTATTTTTACTTCAGATACTAAATATCAACTTCTTCGGCTTGCCAAACAATATTCTTCTTTTTACCCACCTGTAAAACAACACGTGTTGGGCTTGGCAATAAGATTAATTTAGCCGTGGCGGCAGGGTCAGCTTCTAATTCAATTAATACACCAGCATCTTTGCCTACTTCAACTCCACCATCAGCGGTTTCTTTGAATGTTTTTGCAAGGTACGCCGTTGGTAATAAAACATCAGATTCTGGACAGTATTCTTTGTGAATATCCGAAAGAATACCCTCTAAATAACTGCCATATTTTTCATTAAAATCATCTTCTAAATCGTGTAGAACTTCTTCTACATCATCATAATCACGGTGGTCGTAGCCCATTTGGCTTAATTCTGCTCTTTTTTCAAATAAAGAAAGGAGGTCTGTGTCAAGTGCTTGAATATTCATTGGAAATTACTTTTTCGTTGGTTTGTTTTTACAAATTTGCAAACTACTGATTTAAACACAAAGATTTAAGTAGTTTTTATTTCTAAACCAAAAAATCTAAAACTTCTAAACTCCACCTATTTTGAGCATTATTAAAGATTTTTCCGTTATTAATTTCGAGCGGAGACGGAATATTATTGTGGAATAGTTGCCCTGTGCCAAGTCCTTGAGGAAGTGGATTATTAAATTCGGCAGTAAATTGTGTGATGGCATTCAATCCAATGTTAGATTCCAATGCAGAGGTCATCCACCAACCAATTTTCAATCGGTTTGCATTTTCAATCCATTCTCTGCATTGTTGAAATCCTCCTAAAAGTGTGGGTTTCAAAATAATATATTGAGGCATTATTTTCTTCAATAATTTATATTTGTCAGTATATTCACGAATGCCGATGAGTTCTTCATCAAGAGCAATCGGAACGGGGGTAATCTGACAAAGTTCTGCCATCAAATCTTGATTCCCTTGTCGTATGGGTTGCTCAATGGAATGTAGCTTAAACTCGGCTAATTTTTGTAGTTTAGTCAATACCTCATGGATTGAAAAAGCACCGTTTGCATCCACTCTGAGTGTGATTTTACTCTCATTATAACGCTCACGGATATAAGACAAAACTTCACATTCTTTTTTGAAGTCAATTGCTCCAACTTTTATTTTTATTGTATTGTAACCTGCCTCCACTTTTTCATCAATTTGTTGGAGCATAAAATCTTTGTTTCCCATCCAAACCAACCCATTAATGTTAATGGTTCGGTCAGCTTTGGCAAAGGCATTATTGAAAACTACTCGCCTACCACCGTTCATCAAATCAAGAAGGGCGGTTTCAAACCCAAACACTACTGAAGGGAAAGATTTATCCAAAACTTGGTCAAGAATAATACTTAAATTCCAAGGATAAACTTCAAGGTCAAGCGTATTAAAATTTTCGCAGATACTCAATAATTGTAAATCAAAATCTGGACGATCGTCGATACTCAGTCCTCTCAAAGGCGAACATTCTCCCAAACCAAACATAGCAGGATTTTCAGAGTCAAAAATCTTTACAAAATAGCTATCTTTATGCGTGAGGTTTCCTCGTGACGTTCCAGCCTCGAACTTAAAATCAAGTGTATGTTTAGTAAAAACAGCTTTTAGACTCATTTTCTAAAAATTAACATTTGGTTAGGGGTAAAAATGACAAATTTTAAACTATTTTTTAAAAATTTAGCTCCTTATTTGATTATTAACTATCTGAAATTATGTGTGTTAGGAGTATTGAAGAATAAATTAATAGAAAATACAGGCGTTAAAGTTTCTTAAAAGGGGTGTGAATATACTAAAAAGTAATAACTTTTTTTGAATTTTTAATGTAATTTGTCTTTTTTTAATAAACGGTAAAATCAGTGAATAGTTATAAATAAATGTTCGAGCACCGTTACATTTCAGTTGTGTAATGGATTAAAATTTTTAAATAATATGAAATTTTTTTTTCCTTTTTCAATACTTTATGGATTCGTAACTGATATCCGTAATTATTTCTATGATAAAGGATTTTGGAAAGAAACTACATTTAATATACCAATAATCAATGTTGGAAATTTGACAGTTGGGGGAACGGGTAAAACGCCACACGTCGAATATTTAATTAGATTATTGAAACATAAATATTCAATCGCCACATTGAGTCGAGGATACGGGCGAAATACAAATGGATTTATTGTGGCAGATTCTAAGGCAACCGCACAAAGTATTGGTGATGAACCATTTCAGTTGTATCAAAAGTTTGGAGAAGAAATTATGGTTACTGTGGGAGAGAAAAGGGTAGAGGCTTTGACTAAAATATTTAGCCATAACACTGATATAGAGATAGTTGTTCTTGATGATGCATTTCAACATCGTGCGGTTAAACCATTGCTTAATATTTTATTGATGGATTATTCTCGACCAATTTATGATGATTTTTGTTTTCCTGCGGGTCGCTTACGGGAGAGAAGGCAAGGAGCTATGCGAGCGAATGTAATGATTATTTCAAAGTGTCCAGCTGATATATCCCATGAAAAACAAAAAAATATTAATTACAGATTACAAACTTATTTAAAACAATCTACTCGTATTTTTTTTACTAAAATATTATACGGAAAGCCTATAAATTGTCGCACAAACGAATGTGAAATTAATTTAAAAAAGGTTTTATTAATTTCTGGAATAGCCAATCCGAAACCCTTTGAAGAATACGCAAGAAAGCATTTTGAGGTAATAAATCATATAATTTTCAATGACCATCACAATTTTACAGAGAAAGATTTTAGCGTTATTAATTCATCAAAAGTACCCGTATTAATGACTGAGAAAGACATGGTGAAATTTCAGCCGTTTTTAGCAGATGATTTATTAAAAGGTGTAGCCTTATATTATTTACCCATTGAAATTGATTTTTTGAATACTGAAATGAAATTGGAATTTGATAATTTGATTTTATCCCAAGTTTTCTTAGATGTTTAATTGGATTTATATGAGAAAACTTGAAGTAGGAATTTTACCCGTCATAAATCTAAAACCCCTTTTACTCTAATCCCTTTTTATCTAAATTTGTAGCGTGAAATTAAGCATATATATCTTTACTACGATTGGACTCCTGTTTTCAGGCTCGTTGAAAGCCCAGTTCCCTACGAATAATCTACCCCAAGGTGGTTCTTCCTCGGGATTTCCGACGGGTAATCAGCAAGCGGGTTTTCCGCAAGGAAGGCAACCAGATAAAATAAAAAAAAATCCAAGTGGTCGAATCGGTCTTGATGATTCAACAAAAGTTGTTTATGGACCCACTTCCACTAAATATTTTTTAGAAGAAGACGTTTTTAATAATCGTAAAAAACTTTACAACATTGATACGATTGTTGATGCTACCCATAATTATAATTTTGTTCAGCGAAATAAAAATCTATATCAAGATTTAGGGAATCTTGGAACTGCTATTCGCCCAGTTTTTTATAAAGCACCCGAACAAATCGGAACAATGTTAGGTTATGATGCCTTTTCGTTATACACCTTTAAGCCCAGTCAAGTTCGTTATTTCAATACAAAATCTCCCTTTTCAAATATTATTTATGTGCCTGGCGGTGGAGAACAAGATTTATTACAGTTTGAATTAAGTAGGAATGTCGATTCACTTTGGAATGTAGGAATAAATGTTCAACGCATTACTGCCAACAAGCAACTGATAGATAAAACTGCCATTGCCGATAATTCAGCCATTAGTCATTGGGATTTTATGGTTCATTCTAATTATCAAACGAAAAATAAAAAGTATTCTGTGTTAGCTTATTTTAATCTTTCGGACCATAATTCAAACGATCAAGGTGGCGTTGTAATTGAAACGGGAAGGGATTTTCAATCAATGCTCTTTTTGGCGGGAAATCGCCCACTATTAACCGTTGCGGCAACCCGTGATAAATCTTACAATTTGCATATTTACCATGAATACGTTGGTTATAAAGCCTTTCAAATTTATCAAGTAATTGATTATCAGACTCGAAAAGTTCAGTTCAAGGATAATAGTTTTGCGGCAGGATTGGAAAATGGCTTTTATCCAAAGGATTATAAAAATTTGAGTTTTAGACAATACCGATTATATACCCAAGGAGGTGATAAACTCTCTCCTTCAACAAAAATTGACCCTACTTATTATTACATAAATCCACAGTCAGATTCTGTTTACAACGAAACCCGTTATACACTTTTTGAACATAAATCAGGGATTAAAGGATTCTACAAGGGTTTTAATTATCGTTTACATATAAGACAACGTTTTTATACCTACCAAAACCCTTTCAATAGTTATCAGAACTTTCCAGTTTTGAAATACAAGGATATTCCTATCAATTCTCCTTTTGAAACCCAAGTTTATAAATATACCAAAGACACCGCTAAAGTTTACGGAAGTACTGAAAATATGGTTGGGATTTGGTTAAATCAATATTTTAAGGATAGCACAAGGGCATTTGCAGAAGCTGAATATTTTATTGGAAATGATTATCAATTCAAATTTGAATATCAAGGTAAATGGTTGAATTTAGGGTACAGAAGTCAATCAACTTCTCCCACTTTAGTACAAAGAGCTAATTTTAACAATGGATTACGATGGGAAGATTACTCTTCTTTCTTAAACTATTCCAGATCAAGAGGTATAAGTGATAAGGTTCAAACTAACAATATTTATGGATATGGAAGTGTTAGATTTGGAGGATTAATTTTTCATCCAAGTGTAGATTTTGATATAATAACCAATTATATTTATTTTGATACCCTCGCTTTTGTGAGACAAAATAAAGGAACGGCAATCGGAATTTTAAGAACAGGCTTAGGATTTGATTACAGAAAAGGAAAATTCTCAATGACTAATCAAATTTATTATAGCGAAAGTACAGGACCAGATTTAATAAGATTTCCCAAGATTTTTGCCAATTCCAGACTCGCTTTTGATTTATTATACAAGAAAAAGCTCTACATTCAAACGGGTATCGAATTACACTATAAGTCTGGTTATTATGCCGATGCTTACATGCCTGCCATTCAACAATTTCATTTGCAAGATAAACAAAACATAGAAGGCTATCTTCAAGCCGATGTTTTTGCCGATTTACGAATTAATCGGGTGCGCTTATTCTTTAAATTTGCCCATGTAAATCAAGGAATTTTTAATGGTGGATATTATGCCTCACCGGGTTTTGCGGGTATGGGAAGAGTTTTAGCTTTTGGAGTTCACTGGTTATTATTTGATTAAATTCTTCTTATTGAAACAATTATTTTTGATTTAATTACCTAACAGCTATATTTTAAAATCTATGCAAACCTTCCTTGAACGTTCAGCAGCACATATTTATTCTCAACATAATCACGGTCAACTTTCAAAAGTTTGCGTGGTGATTCCTTCACGACGTGGCACACTCTACTTTAAACAAGCTCTTGCTAAATTATCGGATGTGCCTTTTTTGTCTCCAGATGTATTTGCAATCGATGATTTTATTTTGGAAATGACAGGTCTTCGGCAGATTGACCAAGTAGCTTTATTATTTGAATTATACGATATCTTCAAGGAAATTGACCCAAATGTCGTTTTTGAGAAATTTATTACTTGGGCAAACATTTTGTTGAGCGACTTTGATAAGATTGACCAATATTTAGTTGATGCAAAAGCTCTGTTTAGTTATATTTCAGAAGCAAAAGCCTTGGAACGTTGGCAGATGCAATTAGGGGAATCTCAGAAAGACAGAAATTTAAAAACTGACAGAACCGACCGGTATTTCAAGTTATTTGAGAACATCTATATCGTATATCACAAACTTCGGAGTCGTTTAACTGAAAAAGGATTGGTTTATCGGGGAATGGCTTATCGAGATTTAGCGGAAAAAGTAGAGAAATATATCCTTGAAAAAGACCGACACATTAAGTATTATTTTGTGGGTTTCAATGCTCTTTCCGATGCCGAAGAAAAAATCATTAGAACGCTTTTGAAACGCAAAAATTTTGCCGAAACGCTTTGGGATACAGACACTTACATCATGGAAAATACGTATCAAAAAGCAGGAAACTGGTTAAGATACTATAAAAATGGAGATGATAAAAAAGGAATTCCTCCGCTATATAATGACGAATGGAATTGGGAATCGGACGAGTTATTAAAAGGGGAGAAAAATATTCAAATTATCGGGGTAGCCAATGCAAGTGTACAGGCGAAAGTAGCGGGGCATATTTATAAAGGTTGGAATGCTGCGGAGGAAAGTTGCAAGGACGAAAATATTTCTATTCATGAAATACCTTTAGCCCTTAAAACTCAAACCGCCATTGTTCTGGGAGATGAAAATTTACTCGTTCCTGTAATGAATTCTTTGGATGAATCCGTAAAGGATTTTAATATTACTATGGGATTATCGCTAAGAAATTCTATGCTTTTTACTTTAATTGACTCTCTTTTTGAATTACAACGAAATTTAGTAGAATTTAAAACGGAAGAAGGTGGAACGGTAAAGATTCCAAAATTCTCTCACCGTCAGGTGGTAAAAGTGCTTAATCATCCATTTTTAAGGCGGTGGGAATTGATGAATTATCAGGCTTCGGAAGAAGGTATTCTAAACCCAATCCGCAAAACCCTTCAAGAAATCACCGACCGAAACCGAGTATTTTTAAGCTCAAAAGAACTCGCAGAAATTTCAGAAAATGACCCAATGTTTGAAGTATTATTTAAGCATTGGAATAATAAACCTCAAAATGCAATCAAGTGTTTTTATGCGTTAATTGACTTATTACGAGATGTTTATAAAGAAAATCAAGATGCTATTGAGACAGAATATTTGTATCAATTCTATCTAATTCTTCAACGGATGGATGGTATTTTAGAAGATAGAAAAGAAACTGTTGCGATGCGTAGTTTTAAGGTGTTTTTGTATGAATTTATAAAGCAAACTAAAATTCCTTTTGATTCGGAAACCGATGAAAGTTTGCAGATAATGGGGATGTTGGAAACTCGTAGTTTAGATTTTGAAAGAATAATAATTTTATCGGTAAATGAAGGAACTCTACCTTCCACTAATCGGCAAAATACGTTAATTCCTTTCGACGCTTTGACCGACCCACAGTTTAATTTACCGACCCACAATCATGCTGATTCAGTGATGGCGTATCACTTTTTTAGGCTTCTAAAACGGGCTAAAGAGATCGTTTTAATTTATATTTTACCTTCGGATACGTATGGTGCAGGTGA
>JACMRQ010000004.1 GCA_014376355.1 Arcicella sp.
TGTTTATTTGTGAATACAATGTTTTCACAATTAAACTTTTTTTATAAAACGGAATGAGAGGGGATTAATCAAAGACGAATATTTTAAGTAATATTTTGCAAAAAGTATTTAAAAATGATACCTTTTGCAAAATATTACTTTTTAGATTATTTCAGTAAATAATTGATATTGACTGGATAAATGTTTTTAAATGACAAGAGTTTAGTACGGTTCAATCGTGAACCCATTGCATTAAAAATTGGAAATCCCATTTTATTAAAAGATATCAATTAGTTCTACTTTGGCACTTTAAAATATAATGCCTTTACGTTGTTTATGTTTATCTTGTTTGATGAATACTTTTGCTGAAAAAAAATTGCTGACTATTTGAAAGGCTTTGGGAATGTTTTTCTTTGTCATCGGACTAATAATGTGTCTAAATGTGGTCAGTTTTTATCGGGTCTTCTTCACGATTGTAAGAGTAATATAGAACGTATGACAGAACGAATACCAGAAAGTAATTATGACCAACTACATCACTTCATCAGTGAATCGCCGTGGGATTGTTTTGCTGTAATGGACTTGGTATCGGAGAAAGTTTATGATACCCTATCTACTAAAAATACCTCTATTTCGTCAGAGATGATCTCTATTGGTCTTGTATTAGATGAAAGTGGTTGGGAAAAAGCGGGTAATAAAAGTGTTGGCGTTGCTCGTCAGTACATTGGACAAGTTGGCAAAATAGCCAATGGACAAGTGGGTGTTTTTGCATCTTTATGTGATGGACAACAAGTTGGCTTACTACAAGGGCGGTTATATTTACCCAAAGGGTGGGTAAATGATAAAGACCGTTGCCATAAAGCTGGCATACCTCTAACGGAGCAAATTTATCGAACTAAACCAGAACTTGCCATAGAAATTCTAAAAACATTACCCTCTACTATTAACTATGATTGGGTAGGGGGTGATTGTATTTACGGTAATTCTTTACTACTTCGACAATATTTATATGATAACAATCAGCCTTTTGTTGTTGATGTAGGAGAAGAATTAGGCGTTTATTTGACAAAACCTCAATTGTATGTTCCCGCTAAAAAACAGGGTAAAGGAGCAACTCCAACCAACTATGTTTGTGATGAAAAACCTATTCAACTTAAAAACTTAATCAAACAAATCCCTGATGAACAATGGGAAGAAATCGCCCATAGAAAAGGTACAAAAGGGTATTTATTGAGGAAATCCGTGATTTTGGATATTCATATTTGGAAACCTGAAAGAAAAGATAACATAGAGTCTGTTCAGCTTATTATCAGTACAGAAGTCGATGGTTCTGAGGTTAAATACAGCTTATGTTACAGTCCAGAGGGAAAAATGCCCTTAAAAACTGCTCTCTATCGTCAAATGCAACGCTATTGGATAGAAAGAGCCTTTCAAAATGTCAAAGAACAATTGGGGTTACATCAGTATCAGGTTCGTTCATGGAAAGCGTGGCATCATCATATTGCTCTGTCATTGATGGCATTACACTTTATCTTACAAATTCAACGAGATAGTAAAGAAGATATACCTTTAATTTCTGTTGCTGATATTAAACTCATTTTTGCTAAAAAATTACAAAATAATCTTAATTCTGATGAAGGTCTAATCAAGGCTATAATGGTTAGACATATTAAAAGAAAACAAGATATTGATAGGCATTTTAAAGTGCCAAAGTAGAATTAATTAGTCAACTTAAAATAGTTGTCTAATAACATCGGTCTGACTGCCCCACACTTTTTGATGCACTCCCCTTAAAGGAGTGCATCAAAAAGTGTGGGGCAAAATATTTTTGATGTACTTAATTAAAAAACTATTGAGTTCAATTGGCTAACTTAAAATGATTCTTTAAAAACATAAATCTAATTGCCCCACACTTTTTGATGCACTCCAGCAATGAAAAACCGCCGATTTAACTTCCGTCTGCCCAGCTTTTGCCAATACTTTTGTTAGTGGCTGGGCTTCTCGCTTACAGGTCGTCATCTGGTGTATAAACTGCTAAATGTGAGAA
>JACMRQ010000218.1 GCA_014376355.1 Arcicella sp.
AATTGATCAGGTGGGTAGTCTTGTGCCATTTCAAACTGCTTTTGCTCATCGCGAGAAAAGATGATCAGTTTTTTGATATCCGGCCATTTGGCTAAAATATTTTTAGTTAGGGCTTTCCCTAACGACCCAGTACCGCCTGTTATTAATATTGATTTATTGGATAACACTTTATTTAGTTTAATTTCTTATATTTTGAACATGATCAGGTATCAAAACGTTATAGACTTATTCTTGCCAGCTAAAAGCATTTCTAATATCATCCACTGAATTCTTGATGGCATATTCTTCACGAAGAAGCAAGATATTCTCTCTAAATTTCTTAAAAACATTTTGATAATTACTATAATTTTGAATCACATCAGCCATGTATTCGACATATTGGACAATATTTGAATTGCAAATGCCTATTGGCTTATTGTTGTGATTAAAAAAGTTTACACAATCGTTGTCGAAGTGAAAGACAGGTTTAATGTAAGACAAGGCTTCCAAAATTGAATTGCTACAGCTTAGTTGATATTGATTTTTCGTGTATAAATTAAGAAAAATATCTATATCATCTGCCCATTTCTCCATTTCAACTCTTGGTAATCGTTTTCCTGGAGAAACACAAAAAATGTTTGGTAGGTCTTGTAAACCTGAGGTAGCCATTCCAATTACCCTGATTTCATACTTTTGAGTAAGTTGCATGTCAATAAGTTTCAATGCAATTTTTCTCAATATTTTCGGATTACCAAATCCAAATATTGCAAATTTAGGATATTCATTGTTGAGTTGTTCCTTTGGTGCAATAAAAAAAGTGGGTAATAGAACCGTATGTATATTTAATTTTTCTACGTCAATAAATTTGGATGCATTTGCAACAATGTACGGAGCCAAAGCAATATATCTGTAATCATTAGTATGATTAAGAAGGAGTGCCTCCCTTGTTTCAAATAACCCACTAATTTCAAATAACCCAGTAATTTTTGAATTACAATAGTTTACTGTGTTTTCATAATAACGCTCAGTTACAAAACAAATCTTTTTAACAACTTTTGAAAATGTTAAACTACGTACACGACTACTAAACGACCTTACATCAATAGGCATTGAATCAGGGGGAACTGGATCAATAGTGGTATCTTCCTCCATCTGATATGTTTTTGTATTAATGTTTTCAAAATCACCATGTAAGACAAATGAAAATTTTAAAGCAGAAAATTTTTGTCTTTTCTTTAATTTTTTAATGACAAAAAGAATCGGGGGGCTGAAGGATAAAAAAAATATTTTATTAACTTTTAATTTTACTACTTGATTAAATAGTTTATTAAATAAAATAATATATTGTAAAAAGGCCTTTAATGAGCCCGTATCTGAAAACTTTATCGGAATGTATTCTATATTACTTATGAATACCTGATCATGTAAAAGAATATTTTTTACTGCCTCAATGTGACTAGCTGCTGCATATAATCTGATCTTATCCTTTGGGAAAGCTAAGCGTAAACCATAAATAAATCCACTATTCACTTTTTCATGACTTATCTCCTTACATAAAGGTTCACAAATTATGATCATACGGTATCATCCATCATTAAATCCGCCAATGCATCAAATGAGGTCTTTGGACTCCAACCTAAACTTTTGATTTTAGCTGGATTACTTACTAAAATTGAATATTCGGCCACGAAACCTTCAGTTTCTACCACATGTTCTTTCCAATTTTTGTTTATTTTTTGAAAGCAATATTCTACCCAATCTTTGATACTGTATGCAAGTCCACTTCCTATCACCGCTTCAAAAATATCTTCCTGATTTACAAATTTCCAAACTGCTTCCACAATATCGCCAGCAAAGCTAAATTCTTTTTTAACGTTCATATTGCCCAGAGGTAATTTTTCATTACTTCCTGCCTTAATACGTTTTACTGTTGCTGCAATTTTTTGATTTATGTGGTGCTCATTTCTCAAAGGACTATCATGGTTAAAAAAAAAGCCAACATATACTTTCAATCCAAATCGATTGCGATAATATCTTGCCGCATACACAGAATGTATGCGTGATATAGAATAAGGACTGCTTGCTTCAAAAGGCGTGGTTTCGTCGATAGGTAGGCCTTTATTTTTAAACTGCATGGCACTTCCTGATAAAAATATCTTACAATTAGGACAATTTTGCTTAACAGATTCTAGCACATTTAGGGTGCCGGTTGAGATGGTTTGATGATTTTCAAAAATTACATTATGCCTAGTAGTTGAATTAGCAGCAAAATTAAATATATAATGAGGGGTATAATTTTTTATAACAGACTCAACAAAATTTAGATTCGCTATATCTCCGATTTCATCTGCATTTGAACGGGAAACTCCTATCACTTGTATCCCTAAACTTTTAAGAAGTATACTTAAGTAAAAGCCATCTTGTCCATTGCTTCCAAATATTAATGCGTTCATTTAGATTAAAATCATTTTTAACTACACGATTTCAATTTCTGGCAATGGGAAGATAAATTTACCGCCTTGTTCGATATATTCTCTTTCACGTTCGAGAATTGAATTTTTGAAATGCCAGGGCAATACCAAAAAATAATCTGGATTCATTGCTTTGGCTTCTTTTTCGGAAATAATGGGAATATGTGTTCCAGGAGTAAAGCTTCCGAATTTTTCTTCATTTACTTCAGCGATAAAGGGAATTTGTTTGGTCGTGAAATTGCAGAATTGAAGGAGAACGTTTCCTTTTGTCGACGCTCCGTATCCAAACACAGTCTTGCCATCGGCTACTAAAGCTTCAATCAGGTCTACCAAGTTCTTTCGGTGTTTGAAAACTCGTTCTTCAAAATCACGATAGGGC
>JACMRQ010000219.1 GCA_014376355.1 Arcicella sp.
TGATGAATTATTGAAATCACCCCAATTTGGTGAAAAATGGGCTTCAATGTGGTTGGATTTAGCTCGTTATTCCGATAGTCGAGGCTATCAAAAAGATAATGCCAGAACGATTTGGGAATACCGAGATTGGGTTATTCGAGCATTCAATAAAAATATGCCTTTTGACCAATTTGCCAAAGAACAATTGGCAGGTGATTTATTGCCAAACCCTACTGACGACCAATTAATTGCCACGGCTTTTCACCGTAATACGATGAACAATGATGAAACGGGAACGGTTGATGAGGAGTTTAGAGTAGCAGCAGTTTTGGATCGAACCAATACGACTTGGGACGTTTTTCAAGGGACAACTTTTTCCTGCGTACAATGTCACAGTCATCCCTATGATCCATTTAGGCACGAAGAATATTATAAATTTATGGCATTTTTCAATAATTCTCGGGATGAAGATACGGGAGATGAAGCTCCAAATTTAAGAAGGTTTTCAGCCGAAGATACTCCTAAAATTGATGCCTTAAGTTCTTGGATTAAATCCCTTCCTATTCAAGAAAAAACCTTTGATTGGTTGTATTTTGCGAAATATTTAGAACCACGCCATCATGCTCATGATGCCGACAGTTTTGTGGAATCCGCCCTGTTGGGTGGTCGAGAAATTGGTTTACGTAATAATGGTTCGTGCCGATTATCCAATATGAAAATGGACGGAATGACACAATTTGTAATGAATTATTCGGTGAAAAACAGGGGTGGAATTTTAGAAATTAGAGATGGAGCAATAAATGGAAAAGTATTAAGTACGATCCAATTAGATACCACGGAAAAGAAAAAAACCTACATCAAAAGTGTTAAATTGCCTTCCTTGACGGGACGACATGATTTGTATTTAGTGGGAAGAAATTCAAAAATAAAACAAGGTTCGGAAGACGTTATTCGGGTAGCTTGGTTTACCTTAATGCCTAATTTTCCAAAGAACGGCTTTGATGAGTCCGCTTTTTGGGATTTAGTGAAAGCCAAAACCGAAAATACGCCAATTATGTTGGCTTCACAGGCTGACTATCAACGAAAAACTCATGTTTTTACCCGTGGAAACTGGTTGGTTCACGGACAAGAAGTGAGTCCAGACGTGCCTAAATCGTTGCATCCATTTCCGAAAAATGCTCCAAAAAATCGTTTAGGTTTGGCGGCGTGGATTACGGATAAAAAAAATCCTCTGACCGCTCGAACAGTAGTTAATCGTTTTTGGGAACAAATCTTTGGAGTGGGTATTGTGGAAACTTTAGAAGATTTTGGTACGCAAGGATTTAAACCCGTTCACCCAGAATTATTGGATTATTTATCCGTAAAATTAATGAATGAGTGGGAATGGAAACCCAAATCAATTTTGAAGGAAATTGTGATGTCTGCAACTTATCGGCAATCATCTGTGGGAAGTCGAGAATTATTTGAAAAAGACCCTGCCAACCATTTTTTAGCTAGAGGTCCGAGGGTAAGATTATCAGCAGAACAAGTACGTGACCAAACTTTAGTAGTAAGCGGTTTATTGAGTAAAAAAATGTACGGAAAACCAGTGATGCCCTACCAACCTGATGGCGTTTGGGCAGCGGTAAATAGCAATTTGAATTACAAACAATCGGAAGGAGAAGACCAATATCGGAGAGCGATTTACACGTTTGCTCGCAGAACGGGACCTTATCCGTCCATGTTTAATTTTGATTCTCCGAGTAGGGAAATTTGCGTTGCCCGTAGAATTAGAACCAATACGCCCTTGCAATCTTTAGTTTTATTGAACGACCCCGTTTTTGTGGAAGCATCCAATAATTTAGCAAAAAAAGTGTTTTCAACAACACAAGACTATGAAAATCAGATAATTGATTGTTATAAATTGGCTCTGCAACATGAGCCTAACCCTAAAGATTTAAAGGCTTTGGTAAATCTTTATGAATTAACATCAGAAAATTTCAAGAAAAATCCGAAGGAAATAAAAGCGTATTTGAAGACATCCGAAAAACCCACGGCATCTTTAGCGGCACTTTCAATTGTTGCTAATGCGATTATAAATTTGGATGAATTTGTGACCAAGCAGTGATATTGAAGGTTATTTTAATGGTTGGGAACTTGCCCAAAAAGCATTTACGTAAGGTATTAATCTTCGTGAAAGAAAACCAAGTTGAACTGTTAAATGACAAAAGAATAGTTAAAAGTTTTGAAATCTCGAAAGATAAAATGTAAGTAAGTTTATAAATACCTAAACAAAATGTCCCCAATCCAAGAAGCCAACCAAAAATCTCATGAACTCCTTAAACGGAGACACTTTTTGCGTCAATGCGGTACAGGTATGGGCATGATGGCTCTTGGGTCGATGATGGGTTGTTCGTCGGATAAAAAGGATATTATTACTAATCCCTACGCTCCAAAATTGCCTCATTTTGCGGGTAAAGCCAAGAGCGTAATTTACCTCCACATGGCAGGTTCGCCTTCGCAATTAGAACTTTTTGATTTTAAACCCGAACTTCAAAAATGGCA
>JACMRQ010000220.1 GCA_014376355.1 Arcicella sp.
AAAAGTTTTTCCAAATAATAATAATAAAATGAATGTAGAACATATTTTCAATCTGTACATGACCAAGAGTGCATCAAAAAGCGTGGGGCAATCAAAATTATATCTTAAACATAAGTATTTAGAATCATTCAATTAAACTGATAAACATCTTAAAAGATTGTACTAAAACAATTTGTCCCACACTTTTTGATGCACTCTGTAAGGCGAGGTTCTTCATCCAAATCTGCGAAAAATTCACTTTTGGAACTAAATGATTAGTTTTTTGTATTTTTTCTTAGTGGTCTAAGTCCATTGTTGTCTTTCTCAAATTCAGTTTTGAAAGAATATTTTCCAAGTCTGTTAATATGTTCAAAAGGAGCAGGGGAAATATGTTCAAAATCGTCTGCATTGATGGATAATCCTTCCATTTGAAGTTGTTTTAAAACTTCCTGAATATAAATTGTATTCCAAACGATAACAATATTTGTCAATAAATTTAGGCATTTCGCCGTAATTTGTTGTTCGCCCTCCTGCTTTTTACGAATAAACCCGTCTCCACCGAACCGTGCGACGGTCGCCATAGATAAACCCTTAATCCGTGTAACTGCTCACCTTTATTGAGTTGTGCATTTATTCTTTTTCTCATTGGCTTACTTAGCAAATACTTACAAACAAAAATTGTTTTGACTAATTGCCCATAAGCCTGTAGGACGTACATTAGATTATTTTGTTTGGGATAGGCTTGTAATTTACTGATAAGGGTTGGAGGTGTTACTGTACCCATTTTTAAAGAAGCCGCTACCCTTGCCATTTCGTCTACGTACTTTTTGAGGTAATCAATATTAACTGAACCTGTAAATTTAAGCGCAGGATAAGTCATCTCTTTAACCTCTTTTCCAACAACTTTATAAAGTCTTTGACTTTTGAGGTCTCTAATTCTGGGAGAAAATTGCTTCCCAACTAAATCAAAGAGGGCAAAATTCAAATCGGAATATCCATGTGTATCTGTGGTATGTTCGTCAAGTTGCAAATCCGTTTCATTCGCCAAAATTTCATTCAAAACATACGTGGCATCACGTTCATGGACACTAATAATTTGGCTACCAAATTGAGAATATTGGTCGGCAGTATGGGTGTAAATTTGTACTCCTTGCCCATAACCGAAATATTTTGGGAGGGCTTTGGCATTACGGATTTTGCCACTGGTTGGAAAACGTTGTCCATCAGAAGATGATAATGTACCGCTGCCCCAATAGCCGCTAATCCATTGTTTATTATGGTAATTGACCAATAAATTATTGGCTGTTTTGAGATGCTCTTCTGAAAAATAATTGTTTGCCACCCACCAAAGCGACTGATATTCCAAATCAGAAGAACGTGCTAAATCAGCCAGCGAAAGATTACAAGCATTTGAAAACAGGGCAGCATATTTAAGATTTTGATGCTGTGGATTACGAGCCACTTGTCCCCCTTCTAATTCTTTTGAATAGTTTAACCAAGTATCTACTTCCTGAATCATCTCTACCAATGATATTTTTGGAAGTCTTGTATTAATGAGTTCTTGTAATTTTTTAGCAGATGATGGTGTATCTTCAGCATTTAAAGGAGACACGATTAGTACATCGTTTTCTATCCGAATATCAGTTGCTTCTGCTAACTTTTTGAATAAGTCAGGTAATAATTGAGCTAATTCTTCCACTTTTTGGTCAATTCTTAGAGACAAATCGGGAAGAGAGAGCTCTTTAAAAATACTTTCTTGATTAGTTTTCCAATGTGCTTTTGAAATCAAAAGGCTTTCAAAATTTGTATATTTACGAGATAAATCTACATAAATATCTCCAGATTTTAGCCTGTCTTTCAGTAGTGAAAGTACGCACAATTCATAATTTTGTTGATTAATTTTACCCTCTTGAATAACAACTTTATGCCAACTGTTACTTACAAAATTCATCGGGGCATCTTGGGGTAGTTTTCGTATCTTTCCTATTTGCAAATCTTTTACTAAAGTTAAGGCTGTTTCAAAATTATCTTTGGTAAATGCTACCTTAAAATCTAATTTGGCTAATAAGTTCGGAGTAAATTGCTTCATTAAAGGAGAATATTTCTTCAAAAAAGATAAATGGGAGGTCATTTTTGGGTATTTATCAGTCAAATTTTGTAGAGCTTGTTGAATAACTTCTTTCGATAAATTCTCATAAATGGTATCTCTTAATTGTTCTTTTCCAATAGTCTCATCAATGACCATTTTACCCATTTGGGTTATTGTTTTTATGGCTTGGTGTTGTGATTTCGCCGTTTCTAATAAATAAATGTTCAATGATTTTTTAGCTTTATTGGTCATTTGTTGCCAATAATCGCCATACATTGTTAAAATAATGTCACTAATGTCAAGCAAACTTTCTCTTAGAAAACATACCAACATGGGGTAAAGTCGGATAGGATTTAATCTTTTCAAATGAGCATTTGAATCAGCTCTTACAGCATTAGCTAAACGCTTTTGTCTATTTGAGGAAAGTACAGATAAATCCCACGTTTTAGCTCCTATTTTAGCTAAATAATCAATTTTTTCAAGCGATTGAATGATTTCTTTGACGGTATTAGCATTCGGAACATTACATAGCCATCGATGAATTGTTACGTTTTTGTCAATATCTACCTCAAGGAGTTTATTTAATTTTATCAGAAACTCTTCGGTCCATAGAAAAGATAAGCGTTGATAGGTTACAACTTCCAAATGTTCTCTAATTCCACCAACAAGGGCTTCAAGTGTACCAATGGAGGGGCGAAGAATTTTATCTTGCTGTATTTTTCGACAAAGAATATCTAATAAATACCTTTCGTTGTCGTGCTCCATGCCTTGCTCAATAAGCCATTTTTCAAGAATGGGTTCATCTATCAACGGTTGCCATTTTCGAAAATGAAGTTCTTTGAGAATGGCCTGTAAATGATTACTTCTAACTTTATCCCATTTCCCATAACCGTGCAAAGAATTGTATTGAGATTTATCATAGACCTGTTGAGCAACAAATTCAATAATTGATTCATCAACTTCAACATTCCAATTATTGGGTACATATCCCAAATAGCGTAACAAACATAGTTGTACGGCTACTG
>JACMRQ010000221.1 GCA_014376355.1 Arcicella sp.
ATAGCTATACGCCTAAGGGAATCACCACCACCGCAACCCCAATCACTGATAATCATCCCATCCTTGACTTGCATTTTTTTCAGGGCATTGAAAAAAACATTATATCCTCCAAGTAACTTGTTTACTACTTCCAGTTCATCCATTATGGGGTCTATGATATCATGGCCGAGAGAAAAATCGTCCATCATTTCATTTTCTGTACTCCGTGTACTGAAATCAGGCATCTCCCAATCTTTTTAAAATTATAGATTCCACCGTTAATCCCGGACCAAAAGCAAATCCAAGGATGTTTTCTCCTTCCCGGGCATTAATGTCTTCTAAATGCTTTTGGAGCACAAATAAAATCGTTGCCGATGACATGTTACCAAATTCGCGCAATATTTCATAGCCGTACCTGTTAGCTTCCGGGGTAAAACCCAAGGCGGTCTCTGCTGCTTCAAGGATTTTTCTTCCACCCGGGTGAATTGCAAAACGAGTTATATCTTCAAACTTCAAACCGGCCTTTTGAAGAAGATTTGAAGTAACAGCGGGAATATGCTTCACAATAAGTTTAGACACTTTTGAAGTAAGTTTCATTTCAAAACCCGTATCTCCTACATGCCAACCCATTTCACTTTTAGCAGAAGGGACAAATTCAGAATAAAATGTTTCGAGTGTCAGACAGCTTGCACCAGTTCTTCTTGAAGAATTTTCTACTATAGCCGCCGCTGCACCATCAGAAAATAGAGAGTTCGCAATCCAGTTATCAAGAGTGTTTTCTTTTTGGAAATGAAGTGTGCATAGCTCAACACAAACAATCAATACTTTGGCATGCTCATCTGCACGGCAGATATAATCAGCGGTTTTAAGGGCATTCAGTGCCCCGTAACAACCCATGAAATTGATACAGGTTCGTTCAATGTTTAGATTTAAGCCTAATTTCTCAACGAGATCGATATCAATTCCGGGAGCATACATACCTGTACAGCTTACCGTAATCAGATGGGTAATTTCTAAATCCCCGTCCATTGTTTTCAGACATTTTTCAGCAGCTTCAGCGGCAATGGATGATGCTTCATTCCTGTACATTTTCATACGTTCTCCAGTCCCGGGAAAGGAATTCAGATTAGGTGAACTATTGAAAAATCCAGAAGACTCACTAATTGCCTTTCCAAAATCTGGAATTACAGAATAACGATATTCAATACCCGAATGTGCATAAATCTGCTTTAAGCGCGAGGCATTATTATCATTGAGATCAAATGCACCGACCATAAATCGGTAAATCTGCTGCTGAGAAATTCTGTATTGTGGATTGGCGGTACCAATAGCGCTTATGCAACTGCTCATGTAGGAGTAAAATACTAAAAATTATGTTTGGTATTTAACTTTAACATCCTTTTTAAGGTTCCTGTTTTAATTGTGCTTAATATTAGGCTGATTTATTCCTTTAGTTAAGCTTTCTTAAAAACTAATAAGGGAACTTTAGCTTTTAATGAATATTCGGCAGAACTGCTTGATAGGAAGAATTTTTCAAAAAAACTTCTATTCTGTTGAGTGAACATAACCAGCATAGAGGGTTTTAACCTTCTTATCTCTTTATCAAGATTTGAAACAAGATTTTCGGTAAAATCGAAATTATCAAAATGTATCTTTATATTATGATTTGAAAACTTTTCAATTGCTTTTTCTATGAGTTTTGGACCAGTGTTTAAATCAGAAGGGAATTTAAAATGAACCAGTTCAATCTTTACCTTCAAGGGTCCTGCAAAATCTATCACTTTCAGTGTTTCATTTTCAAGACTGGAAAGATCAGAAGCATAAAGTATAGTAGTTAGCTTATTTTTTCGGTAGGTATTAGGTACTGCGATTACTGGAATATCTGAATGACTAATAAGAATAGACGTGTTAGTACCAAAAATTTTCTTGTTTTTTCCATTACCTCTGCGGCTGATACAAATGAAATCGAACTTATTCTTTAATGCATATTCCATTATATTCGCATCGGTGATAAAGGAGCTTTTAATTACACAGCTATAATTTAAAGGTTTAATACCCATACTATTATATACGGTATCTACAAATAGGCAAAGCCTGCTTTTAATCTTGGTTGCCTCACTATTTTCAAAAGAAACCAAAACTTTATCACTCCATGTCGTTGGCTTCTTAACATAGTAGGAATGAAAGAAAACCAGTTCATAACTATCTTGAGACGCTAATTGAATAGCGAAGCGTAAACCTGCTTTAGAATTTGCAGAGAAATCGGTAGTAACCAGAATTTTTTTCATAATTTATTAAATTACAACTACGTTTTAATATTACTAAAATATTTTTGTCGAATCCATTTCTCAACGCTAATAACAATCAGGATAGAAAAAGCGACTGTGGCAGATACACCCCATGCCTCTGCTTTTAAGGGATATGAATGAAACCACCGATTCATAAATGGAAAATAAACAAAGGCGGCCTGGACTAGTAATACGGTTGCAATCCCCATATAAATAAATGGGTTGGAGAAAAGCCCAATTTTATTGATTGAAAATTTAATAGAGCGGCAATCAATAAGGTAAAACACTTGAAAAAAAACCATTGCTGTTACAGCCATTGTTTGAGCTTCCGAAATGGCTACCAAATGTGCCGTTCCCCTAGACAGTTCAATATTATACTCCCAAAGAAATAGTCCAATTGTACCACCCGCCATTACCAGAGAAACCAATATCATCCTGAAAATTATCAGGGAACTTAATAACGGTTTATTGGGCTTACGTGGAGGACGATTCATTACATCAGGTTCCATTGCTTCCAGAGCAAGCGGCAATGACAAGGCAACGGCGG
>JACMRQ010000222.1 GCA_014376355.1 Arcicella sp.
TAACGTTATTTAACCAGCAATTTTTATTTATGCCGTATAGAGCTGGGGTGAATTCTATAATCACTCATGAATACTTTACATGATCCGTTAGATATTTTAAAATGCGTTTTACTTTTTCACGGCAAATAATGCGGTGATTCGCACTCTTGCCAATACTCAATAATCTTCTTAACAATTGCTTTTAATTTTACTATACTACTGGGTTTTATAAAGAACCCTTGAACTGATTTTGAATAAGCATCAATGACGTGTTGCTGGTTGGCGGATGTACTAAAAAACAGATAGGGAATACATTTCAATCGTAAATTTTCATTTTTCTGGATTTCTTCCTTCAATGCCATTCCGTTCAACACTGGCATATTGATGTCGGAAATCAATGATGAAAGGTTCAACTTTTTCGTTGATTAAAAAGTGAAGTGCCAAGTGGCCGTCTTCAAAAAAGATAATTTCATTTTGATAGTCCAAATCAATGAATACATCTTTCATAAATTCTCTATCGTCTTCATCGTGCTCAATAACGATAATTGGTCCATTTTTGTTCATTCGTGTTAGTTTTTAATTGAGAGATTACATTAAAAAAAACTCAAAAGATAATCATCATAATTATCCTTTGAGCGGGTAGAGACAGCCAAAACCAAAAGAAGTAGGTAGGCATATTTTAGACTTTGTGAAAAGATACAAAAAAACGTATAAACTATCCCCAACTCTTATTCCCAACTCTTAAAAATCGAACGTATTTTTAACCTTAGTAAATCGTTCGTTCTATTACTCCATTTTTACAACGATGAAATATAAAAACGACTTGGTTTTATGGATAATAGGAGCTACAATTGCCATTACTGGACTGTTAATTTACGTGCATCCATTCGCTGATTTCTTTGAATTTGAGCATTTGAATATTGCTCAATTAGGCATCTGTATTGGTGTCGGATTTGTGTCAGTAATTTGGACTGAGTTGGTGAAATGGAAGAATCGAAAGATGGGATTAAAAGCGTGAATTTTGTAATTTTTTCCTAAAATTATGTAACTCTTATTGCTGTAAATAGAATCACTTTTACGTAACTAAGATTCTTCCAAATTTTTGCTGATGTCTTATCATAAACTTGGAAAGGAGTTTGTCTGAGAAAACAACGAAAAAGAGAATTTTTAACCCAATTAAATAACTAATATCATGACAAAAAATATGGGCGACACTGACCGTATTATCCGAATTATTGTGGCAGTAATTGCCCTGACATTCTATTTTACAGGTACACTTACAGGTACAGTCGGTATTATTGCCCTTGTGGTGGCGGGTGCTTTCTTTCTAACGAGTTTCATCAGCTTTTGTCCTTTATACACTTTTTGGGTATGAATACTTGTGGCGTAAAATGATTTAGGTTAGTGGAACTGAATTAACTCATTTTTCCCAAAATGAAAATATTTCTAATTTTCAAGGGGTTACCATTCCTTCAACGGTGCGGTATGGTCAATATCTTTTATCATTAGACATTGATTTGACTAAAATAAAGACCAATTTAAGAGCCTTAAAAGCTATTTTTCAAGGATTATCTATTATCAAATTACCATTCCCTACCCTCGAATTTAACTCGAAAAATGAAGTAAAAGGATATTGGTTGTACTGATAAAAATGGCTAAGGTCAGTTCTAAATTCTCAAACCAGTGAATTTTGTAAACATTTTATATGATTATATAACACTTTGATTTTCAACTATTTAAATCTATGTTTAAGACTATTATTTTATGTAATATTCTTCTCAATATTCCAAATATCATGAAAATTAAACACACCAAAAATTTATCTGTACGACAAGGTTACAGATTTCTTGTTACGCTGAGTACGAGCGTAATGTTCCTGATTTTTTCCAATCAAGCAATGGCTCAAAAGAATTGGAGTTTATCATTGAGAAGCGGGGCAAATTTCACGACCACGAAGTTTGGAGATTCAAATTTGAAGACGGGCTATGGTTTTGAAGGGACCATTGCCTATGAATTTCTGCCAAATTTAGCAATTTACACGGGTTGGGGTTGGAATAAATTTAATACCAATCGTTTATTTACCCTTAGTAATATTGACATTGTTGAAACTGGATACAAAGCTGGACTTCAGATTACTGCCCCCATCGGAACTTCAAATTTGAAGTATTTGCTTGCGGGTGGTGGTGTTTACAATCATCTTGAAGTTGAAAATTCGGAAGGAAAAATGACGGATGATTCGGGTTATGGTTATGGCTGGGAGGCAGAAGGTGGCATTGTTATTCCGCTTGGAAATAGTTTCAGCTTAACTCCAACCATTCGGTATCATGCTTTAACCAGAGATTTGAAAAATGGCAATTTGCCAACTGAGGTCAATTTGAGCTATATTTCAATGGGTTTAGGATTGTCATATTTGTTTTAAAAAAGGCATGAATAATCCTAAAATCAAAGAACTGTATTATTTCAACTCTGTTGCTTTTTGAATCATTTCCGATTATTGTTATTAAACTTCACGATATTATAAAAGAATCTTGTATGCGAAAAGCTAATCCAAAAAAAAGTGCTTCCGATTATAAGCAGTTACAAAAATGTCCTACTGGCATCAAAGGCTTTGACGAAATAACGGAAGGCGGGCTTCCTAAAAACAGGACCACTTTGGTCAGTGGAAGTGCTGGCTCTGGGAAAACGCTGTTGGGAATCGATTTTTTAATCAATGGTGCCATCCAATTCAAAGAAACTGGTGTGTTCATGTCCTTTGAAGAAACGGAGGATGAACTTTACACAGATGTGGCTTCGCTCAACTTGGATTTACAAGGGCTTGTTTCACAAAATAAAATTTTGATAGAACACGTAATTTTAGAGCGAAAAGACATTCAAGAGACCGACTTTAACCTTGAAGGGTTATTTGTTCGTTTGGAACACGCCATTGATTCTATTGGTGCCAAACGAGTGGTTTTAGATTCTATCGAATCTATTTTTGCTGGTATTACCGATATTGGCATTCTTCGTTTAGAGATAAAAAGACTTTTTCGGTGGCTTAAAAACAAACAAGTTACGGCAATTGTTACAGGCGAGCCAGCACAAGAAACCTATACTCGTCATGGTCTGGAGCAGTATATTTCAGATTGCATCATTTTATTAGATAATAGGGTCAATCAACAAATTGCCATCCGTCGGATTCGAATCGTTAAATATCGTGGTTCAAAACATGGAACAAACGAATATCCTTTCGTCATTGATAAAAATGGACTTTCAGTAATTCCCATCACTTCGGCGGGGCTTGACCAACCAGGTACTCCTGAAAAAGTTCCGACAGGAATTCCGTCATTAGACAAATTGTTTAAGGGTGGTAAACCAGGTTATACCAGAGGTAGTACCGTTCTTGCTTCGGGCACCGCAGGTACTGGAAAAACGAGTTTAGCGGCAGCATTTGCAATGGCAAGTTGTAAACGTGGCGAACGGTGTCTTTACTTGTCTTATGAAGAATCGGCGGGGCAACTCATTCAAAATATGAGTTCTATTGGTATTCAGTTTGAGCCAATGATAAAAAAAGGACTCCTAAAAATGGTATCTACGAGACCTTCCATTTTTGGGTTAGAGATGCATTTACTTGATTTATATAAACTTATTGAAGAGTTTAAACCAAAAGCCGTGGTTATAGACCCGCTAACAAGTCTGATTGGAGAGGGTGAGCAACGTGAAATTCGATCAATGATTACCCGCATGATTGATCTTTTAAAATCAAATGGTATCACCAGTTTTTTCACAAGTCTGGTATCTTCTGCCGCACAAAATGATACGAGCGGAGAAATCGGAGTGTCTTCTTTAATTGATACCTGGATAGTGGTGAGAGAATTGGAGGAAGACGTAAGCAAAAAACGCATTCGTGGAATTTTCATTGTTAAATCTCGTGGCACGGGTCACGACAGTGATGTCCATAAATTGATTTTGAGTGATAATGGCATTGAATTGATGCCAATGAACAGTAAATCTACAGAGATAGCTAATAAGGAAAAAGAAATTGATAAAAATGTTGCTCAAGGTCAAAAATTAGTCAAACAAGACAAAGTTGATTAATGGAAAAGAAAATAAAACGACCTGCCGCAAATATTGAAATAATTGAAATAATTGAAATAATGCACCCTAAACTAATCGTTGGCATTGGTGGATCGGCTGGTGCACTTAACGCCTACAAGGCTCTTTTGGGAGCAATGCCGACTAATACTGATATGGCTTTTGTCATTATTTCTCACATGAACCCCACCGCCAGTAGTCATTTAGCCTTGATTCTATCACGTCACACGAAAATGCCAGTAACGGTAGCTTCCATGTCAATGCCAATTCTTGCAAATCATGTCTATGTAATTCCTCCTGATTCAGATCTTTTTATTGAAAACTATAGCTTCAAAGTAATTTCTCCACGTTCTGGCAGAAACAAGCAAATAGATGTATTTTTTATTTCTTTGGCACAAACTATGGGCGTGCGTGCAATGGGCATTGTCCTTTCTGGGTACGATGGCGACGGTACGGAGGGTTGCAAGCACATCAAGGCACACGGAGGGCAAACCTTTGCTCAGGATATGTCCGCTGAAATTAACTCCATGCCTCTTAGCGCACAGGATTCTGGCTTCGTTGATTTTGTGATACCTCTCAATCAAATTCCAGCTAAATTGATAAAGTTGGAAGCCGCACTTAACATTTAAGAATAAAATTACTTTCGGCTTGATATTATTAAATATCTACA
>JACMRQ010000223.1 GCA_014376355.1 Arcicella sp.
GCGGTTGTGTGTAGTTTTGCATCCTTTTTCATACTCCTCCGTCTTTATTACAAACAAACAAAAAAATGAAACTATCAGAAGTTAAACAAATATTAGAAAACGTTGAAAATTTACGCTTTGAGCTACAAAATGGAGCAACTGCTCCATCTCATTTCCACGTAACGGAAGTAGGAATGATTACCAAAAACTTCATTGATTGTGGCGGAATGGTCAGAAATGAAAAGGTAGCAAATTTCCAATTATGGAATGCCAACGACACCGACCACCGTTTAGAACCTCAGAAATTATTAAACATTATTTCATTATCTGAAAAAGTTTTAGGCATTGAAGATTTAGAAATTGAGGTAGAATATCAAGCTGAAACGATTGGAAAATATGATTTGGATTTCAACGGTAAAAATTTCGTCCTCATCAACAAACAAACAGCTTGTTTAGCCTTGGATGCTTGCGGAGTTGCTCCTGCAAAAATGAAAGTCAGTTTAGCCGATTTGCAAAATGCTCCCGTATGCACGCCAGGTGGGGGATGTTGTTGAAAATACAATTAATAATTACAGTGAAAGTTATTTATCAAAAATACAAAAAACAGCTAATTATTTCTGTTGCCCTTTTATTACTCAATCTTTTTTTTGGGTTTGATGCAAGGTTTACAATTATCAATTTAATTTGGTTAATCGTTTAAAAAAATGAAAAAAGTATTAGTTCTCTGCACAGGAAACTCATGTAGAAGTCAAATTGCCGATGGTTATTTAAAACATTTTACTCAAGAAAAAGCCAAAATTTATTCTGCGGGCGTAGAAACGCATGGCGTAAACCCAAAAGCAATTGCCACAATGTTAGAAGATGGTATTGATATTTCACAGAATACGTCAAATAATGTTTTGGAATATGGAAATATTGATTTTGATTATGTAATCACCGTTTGCGATAATGCCCTTGAACGTTGTCCATACTTCCCGACTAACGCCGTAAAGTTGCATTGTAATTTCCCTGACCCAGCAAAATTTGTGGGAAATGAGGAAGAAACAAAGGCTGAATTTGCTCGGGTGCGAGAGATGATAAAAACGTATTGCCGGGAATTTGTGGAGGAGAATTTGTAAAGGAGAGACCATAAAAAAGGGGCTAAATCTAAAGATTTAGCCCCTTTTTCAATATCAATAAAACCTACACATCAATTTTAGCATATTTCGCATTTTTCTCAATAAAATCACGTCTTGGTGGCACTTCATCACCCATCAACATAGAGAATAAATGGTCGGCTTCAATCGCTGATTCAATCGTTACTTGCTTCAAAGTTCTTGTATCTGGATTCATTGTGGTTTCCCATAATTGTTCAGCATTCATTTCTCCAAGACCTTTATAACGTTGAATGCCTACTAAATCTTCACGACCTGCACCCAAACGTACTACGGCTTGTTCTCGTTGAACTTCCGTCCAGCAATATTCTGCCGATTGTCCTCTTTTCACTTGATATAATGGCGGTTGAGCAATGTAGATATAACCACTGTCAATCAAATCTTTCATATAACGGAAGAAAAACGTAAGGATTAAGGTTCTGATGTGAGAACCATCCACGTCCGCATCGGTCATAATAATTACTTTATGGTAACGCAATTTTTCCATGTTCAAAGCTCTGTCATCGCCATCTCTTCCGAAACTTACGCCTAAAGCCGTGATCATGTTCTTGATTTCTTCACTTTCGTAAATCTTATATTCTGGTGCTTTCTCAACGTTCAAAATCTTACCTCTCAAGGGCAAAATCGCTTGATATGCACGATTACGACCTTGTTTGGCAGTTCCACCCGCTGAGTCCCCTTCTACTAAATATAATTCACAAATCTTTGGGTCACTGTCTGAGCAATCCGCTAATTTTCCTGGTAAAGAGTTTCCTCCTAAAATGGTTTTACGCTGAACCATCTCACGTGCCTTACGAGCAGCATGACGTGCCTGAGCCGCCAAAATAACCTTCGCTACAATCTGACGGGCTTCTCTTGGATGTTCTTCCAACCACGCTTCCAACATATCTGACATTGCTCCCGAAACTGCTCC
>JACMRQ010000022.1 GCA_014376355.1 Arcicella sp.
AATAAACCGTTAGTAAAGTAGCGACTAACAAGCGTTTTTTCATAAGATATGGAATTAAGATTCCAATTTATAATTCTAAATTACTGACTTCACGAAAGTTAAAAATTTCAAGAAGTTAAGCGGACAAATACTGAAATAGTAGTTTGAAGTTTGGTAAATTTACGGAAATAAACAGCAATAATATGAAAAAAATAGTTGTCATTGTCTTAGTAATTATCTTGATTTTTGGGGGATTGTTATCAACTGGAATTTTGAATTTTTCTAAGAATTCATCTGAACAGATTTTAGAAAATTCCACGGATAATTCTGGCATTACAGAACCACCTTTTAAGAAAGAAGGAGAATTAACTTTCTTAAGAAACCAACAAAAACTTACCATAGAAATTGCTGATAATGATGCAGAAACAACGCAGGGACTTATGTTTAGGCGTTCAATGCCCGATAGTTGCGGAATGATTTTTATCATGAAAGAAAATGAACCGCACAGCTTTTGGATGAAAAATACCTATATTCCTTTAGATATTATTTTTTTAGACGAATCCAAGAAAATCGTAACCATTCAAGCCAATACAACGCCTTTTTCAGAAGCCGAAGTACCTTCTTATGAAAAAGCAAAATTTGTCTTAGAAGTTAATGCGGGCTACTGCAAACGGAAAGGAATTGAGAAAGAGGATATAGTGAAATGGTGAAAATAGGGGTGAAATTTAACATTTCACCCCTATTTTTTTAGAATAAATAGTAAGCTCCAAGACTTGAGAAATTTGAAATATTTCCATTAACTGACAAACCATAATTTCTTGAGTCATATCTATCTGTTGTTGTTTGGGTATCATAAACAACTCCCAAACTTCCAACTGACATACTTAAAAGAAAATTATTTTTTACTTGATATACAAAATTAAGCGGTACAATCCTTAGCCCAATGCCAAAACCGCTTACTTTACCAGTAGAATATGTAGGATTTGTTGACTCTGTCGAACCAAAAGTCCCATGGACGTTAAACGTAGTATTCGGAGCAAAATAAAATTGATCGAAAATCTTTATAAATTTTCCAAATTGAACAACTGGACCTACTTTGTAAGTAGACTTTGTGTAATTTGTAGCAACCCCTCCATAGGACGATGGAGAAGTTGAACTGGTAACTCCAAATTCAAAACCATAAGCTGTATAAGTATTATTTTCCCTAATTTTACCTGTTAAAAAAGTGGCATTTAAGATAAAATCACTATTGCCAGAATTAGGTGAAGCTGAAGTAGTATTTCCTGTCAAATACATTGAAAGATTTCCGCTGTAAATTCGTTTTCCAGCAAATTCTTGAGCAAATGACGAAGCGAATGACAAGCAAAAAAGTGCGAAAGTGAAGATGATTTTTTTCATGATGTGTGTTTCTTTAAGCGTTTTTAACGTATAACAATATTAAGCTATTCTACTCTTAAAAAACCATTTCATCTATTAAATCTTTTTACTTAATTTCAACCTCAAAACTCACATCAACATCAGTACTTCCCAGCGTGAAAGAACCATTTTTAATTGGCTTCCCTCCCACTGGTGGTTGATGGTGAAGCACTACCTGTAATTTCCCCGTTCCTGCACTCATAGTCATTGCCGATGCTGCCAATCCTACATTAAATCCACGGGAATCTTTATCCGTTGGAGTAACCATTATTAACGTTGCGGGCGTTGAAACAAACTCAAAAAGGTGTTCGTCTTTTTTCGACTGAATATCGTTAGTGGTATTGACAATTGGCGTTTTTGATTCATCCAAAATCTCTAATGATACTGTATAAATTTTATTCGGTTTTAGCGAAATTTTATCAATCACTGGAGGATTTCCACCCGCTCCATCCAAGTCTTTAAAGGCAAATGAAGTAGTTATTCCACTTTCGGTAAATTTCAAGCGGACCGTTGTGATTAGCTCATTATCTTCTGTGGGAGAAGGTTCATCTTTCTTACAACCCACCACTAATGACGTTGCTAAAAGTGACATCAAAAAAATCTTTTTAGTCGATTTCATTATTTTACAGTTTAGTATTATGCAATATTGTTGCAAATATAATTAGCAAATTTTCACGAACGCAATACTGTTGCAAATATATTTTTACCGGCGTGAAAAATGGTTGTGTTTATAGAATGGGTTATATTTGTTTTTGGATCGTAATTTTATAGACAAAATGATTAGAGTACCTTCCCTCATACACGCTGGCGAATTTCAGTCATTAAAAATTCAAGACATGACTTTTGTGGCTTACCGAAATCAAGACCCACCGCTTAAAAATGAGGTTTTTTTTGAAGAACACGCCGTGATTTTCGTTTTGGAAGGAGAAAAAAAATTCGTCTCCGCAACCCAAACTATCCACGTTCGTAAAGGGAATATAGTATTTATTCGGAGAGGATATTATTTGATGCAGGAAACGATTGATACTAACTATAGAAGTCTGGTTTTCTTTTTTAATGAAAAATTATTAAAAGAATTTGTCGGGCAACATTTAGAATTATTTGAAAATTCTTTGATACGAAATGATGAAAATTCAACACTGCTTGTCTTTGAAATTACAGAAAGTTTAGACAAATTTACAGAATCAATTTTTCCGTATTTTAACCTCAAAACGCAATATTTGAATCATTTTTTACGGTTAAAACTACATGAATTATTACTCCATATTCTCGAAATTGATGTGTCTGGACAATTCAAAAATATTTTATTTAGTTTATACAAAGGTGAAAAAGTTGATTTAGATTATTTGATGCAATCTTACTATCTAAAACCACTTTCTTTAGATGAACTTTCAAGGCTTTCAGGGCGAAGTCTCTCTGCGTTTAAACGTGATTTTCAGGAAAAATTTGAGATTTCGCCCGCTCTTTGGATTAAGAATAAAAGGCTTGAATATGCAGGTTTACAATTAGAGAATACCCATAAAAACGTCTCAGAAATCAGCATGGAAATCGGTTACGAAAGCGTTTCGCACTTCATAAAAGCTTTTAAGGAAAGGTTCGGAAAAACACCTGGAATTCGATGAACGCAATACGCTGAAAGGTAACGAGATTTTCTTATATTTGCCACCGAATACTTCGTTAATAAAACATTAACCGTTCCCTTTGAACCGTTAACCCAAATACAAATGATTGCAACTCAAAACCTAACCTTCGCTTACACGCCCGAAAAGCGTTTTGACTTCCCCAATTTTTCCTGTGCTGACCGTGAAACAATACTCATTTTAGGTAAATCTGGTAAGGGGAAAACCACTTTTCTCCATCTGATGGCACTTTTATTGAAACCTACTGGTGGAAATATTCAGATAAATAGTCAAGAAATTAGTCAATTATCGGTAAGTCAAGCGGCAAATTTTAGGGCTAAAAATGTGGGCATTATTTACCAAAAACCACACTTTGTTCACTCGCTTTCGGTGATGGATAATTTGTTGTTAACCAATTATTTAGCGGGTAAAAATCAAGCCAAACAAATGGCTCAACAATTGGCTGAAAGTTTGGGTTTTTCCGAACATTTATCAAAAAAAACAATGCAACTTTCCCAAGGCGAACAACAGCGGGTAAGCATTGCAAGAGCATTGATGAATAAGCCTTCGGTGATTTTGGCGGACGAACCTACGTCGAGTTTAGATGATGATAACTGTTTGAAAGTCGTTGATTTATTGAGGAAACAAATCCAAGAAATTGGAGCGAGTTTGGTCGTCGTTACGCACGACCAAAGATTAAAAGATGTGTTTGAAAAAAGAATTGAATTATAAAAAGCTATCGGCAGTCAGCTTTCGGCAATTAAACTTCGGCTTTTAGTAAATGAGAATTTTAATTTAAAAAATAGAATGAATAATTTGTTGCCGAAAGCTAATAGCCGAAAGCCGATAATCAATATATGAACTTACTAAAAATATCAACCAATAATTTAAAAGATAAGCCTTTAACGACTTCCTTGAGCATTTTGTTAATGGCTTTGGGAATCGCCATTATTTCTCTTTTACTCTTGGCGGGCAAACAAATTGAAGAAAAATTTACCCGCAATGTTGCGGGAATTGATATGGTTGTGGGAGCAAAAGGAAGTCCACTCCAATTGATTTTAGCGAGTATTTATCAGATTGATTCGCCCACGGGAAATATTTCTATGGAAGAAGCAAATCGCCTAACTCGTAGCCCATTAGTAAAATCCACGATTCCCCTCTCAATGGGAGATAGTTATCAAGGATACAGAATTGTAGGTTCAAATGAAAAATATTTAGCCCATTTTCAAGCGGAATTTGAAACGGGAAAAGTGTTTTCAAAAACAATGGAAATTGTAATTGGAAGTAAAGTAGCTAAGAATTTAAACCTAAAAATTGACGATGTTTTTTCTTCGCAACATGGTTTTGACAAAGAAGGACAAGCTCATAAAGAAAAGCAATTTAAGGTTGTGGGAATCTTAAAAACGACTAATTCTGTGCTTGATCAATTGATGGTTACGCCTTTGGAAAGTGTTTGGGCAGTGCATGAAGAACACCACGAAGAAGAGGCTGGAAAGGGTGCAAATGTTTTGAAATTATTGGAAGATGATAGCGTAGGGGCGAATAGCATTCGCCCAGTTCAGGAGGATTCAAAGGAAATTACTTCATTATTAGTAAAATTTCGAAATCCAGTAATGGGCATGATGATGGCGAGAAGTATTAATCAAAATTCTACCTTACAAACTGCCACACCAGCCATAGAAATCAACCGATTATTTGCCTTATTGGGCGTAGGCGTTGATGCTTTAAAGTGGATTGCTTTAGTGATAATCATAGTGTCGGGATTGAGCGTTTTTGTATCTTTGTATAATTCTTTGAAAGAACGCAAATACGAAATGGCTTTAATGCTTTCGATGGGGGCAAGTCGAACAAAATTATTTTTGTTATTGTTATTAGAAGGATTAATAATCAGTGTGATAGGCTTCGTTATTGGTATATTTTTGAGTAGATTAGGACTTTGGATTATGTCAGAAAATGTCGAACAAAATTTTCATTACGACTTCAACGTTTTATCTTTGCTAACAGAAGAATTTTACTTATTTTTAGGGGCATTATTGATTGGCTTATTGGCAGCAGCCATTCCATCATTAGGCATTTATAACATCAACATTTCAAAAACA
>JACMRQ010000224.1 GCA_014376355.1 Arcicella sp.
AAAATTTGACAATAAAGGAGAAATGTAAGTATCAAAGTGTTCCATAATTCTGTCAAAGTTACTTTTTACCAAATTTTATTCCAACTAAAAATCAAAGTTGCTCACTATCAACACGTTAGACTTTTACTGAGTTTTCAATAATTAAGAAATAAACATTCCTATCAACTAACAATAGCCTATTATGGAATCAAAAAAAGAAGTGGCGAAAGCCAAACGCCAGCCCCACGATTTACAAAACCCCAAGAGCGGATTAATTCGTTTTCGGGTGAGTGAAAAAGACAAGGCGACTTTGGAAATAAAAGCTGCACAGGTTAATAAAACATTGAGTGCTTTTTTATTAGATTTGGGTTTATACAGCAGTGAATCCGATAGTATCAATGCGGTACAAAAGCAAATAGAAATTTCAGAAACCGAAACCCATTTGCGAGTGATTCGATATGAATTACAGAGCATCGGTGTGAATGTAAACCAACTGGCCAAAAAGGGAAACGCCATTAATTTTCTAACGATATCAGAGCAGAAGAATTTAGGTAAATATTTAGAAGGATTGAACGACATCGTGAATCAATTAAAGCCATTGAAATGATTATCAAAACAGGGACTTCCAAGAGTTATAAAGGCAGTGCGATTTATAACGAACACGGCTCAAAGCAGGAGATGAAGCAGCGGCAAGCGGAAGCCAAGGAGTTTGACCAACCCTACGTTCCGAAGGGAGAATTATACCATTCTCAATATTGTGCGGGGGATAGTTCCGAGATAGCGGCTCAAATGTTGGAACTTAAAAAAGAGCTAAATCCAAAATTAGAAAAATGTGTTTACACTCCTTCAATGAACTTTGCCCCCGAGGGTAGAAACAAGCTGAGTGAAGTCCAGAAATTGGAAATTGTAAAAGGGTTTTCGGAATACATGAGATTTGCACAAAACCAATATAGCGTACATCGTCATAATGACAAAGATCACGAGCATTTTCATTTTTTAGTGAACCGAGTTGGTTTAGATGGGAAGACATGGAATGACAGTTTTTGCAAGCGAAGAGAAAGTGAATTTGCGAGGAATACTGAAGTTAATTATGACTTGCGACAAGTGATGATGAAGTCCAAAGAGCGATTGAAAATGGCGGGTAAAGACGAAGAATTTGTGAATCAAAATCCCTATATACCAGCGTTCAAAAAAGATATAGATTTCTTAGTTAGGGGAAGTAACACCTTTAAAGAGTTCAAGGAAAAGATGGAAGATCGAGGGTATAAATTGCAAACAGGTTTTGGCTTAGGATACACGAATGCCCAAGGGATTAAATTTGGAGGCAAGGAATTAGGGAAGGAGTACCAGAAAACCTCGGTGGATGCACGGATAGAAACAGGGCGACAAGGGAGAGAGCAGGAGCAGCAAGAAAAAATACAACAACAAGCAAGATTAGCTTTACAATTACAGCGAGGTTTAGAAGCCCAAGAACGAGAAAGAAAAGAAGCACTCAAAAAAGAAAAGACGTTGGAAGTAGAACGATTATTGAAGCTGGAGGAACAAAAGAAACAGGAAGTCGAAAAGCAACAGATAAAACCAAACAAGAATCGAGGTATGAGAATGTAGCCGAAAACTAATTGCGTTTGTTTTTGTAATGTACTTTACAAAATGTAAACAAGAATTCTTTGGGATTCTTTCGGAATTCCCATGAAGGAATCCTCTGATTTTCAAGGGATTCCGTTGGAATTACTGTTAAATTAGGAATTAAAAAAGCGACCCTTTCGAGGTCGCTTTTTGTAAATATTGTTCATTAATTTTCTGTATTTTATTTATAATTTCTTCTACTTCTTGAATTTGAATTTTGAGAACTCTTCCTATCCATTCAATTTCTTGTCCATCCTCCCACAAACCAGTAACCGCCTGAGCCGTTATTTCATCTCTTGCTTCTTTTCGGATTTCTTCAATGAAAGACATGATAAAGGCTTTTTAATTATACGAAGATTTTATTTTATTGATTATTTCTTCAATTTTTTGGATTGATAGTCCAAAAGATTTTGCGATAATTTCAGGAGAAATACCATTTTGAATTAAGCCCTTAATATGTTCAAATGTATTACTTTCTCGCTCCTCAAGTCTAATTTCGTCTGCAATTGTCATGGCAATATTGTTTACAATGTTTGAAACTTTGGTAAAGATAATAGTTAAATCAGGTTTTGTCAAGTTTGAGGCAGATTGCAAATAATAAGCAATAGAGCCAATGAATCCATTTTCGTGAGCCGTATCAAATGCTTTGAGTTTTTCAATCAAAAAATCTTCAATTTGTAAGAACTTTTCTTTTTCGTCACGGCTATGCTTTAAAAGCATGGCAGCGGTTGCAAGGAAATCATTTTTAAAATTAGCAATCTGGTAATCCTCAAAATCATTGAGTGAGAATACCAAATAATCAAATTCAGGTAAGAACCTGAGTAGTTCCGCAGGAGGATTACCAAAATATGCCCTCATAGAAGTTTTTTTCCATGCTGTCTTTCCGTGATGAATAATAATTGGAATTACCACGGAGGGATTTTTCTCATTTTTTTCTTTTTCTTCGTCCGTTAATTGCTTTTGCTCCTCTCCCCAAATATTGCTCATGTACCGCATTAATTGCCATTCTGGGAAATTCTGTTGGTAGGATTTATGTTCAAAGAGCAGCGTAACCGTAGCTTTAACGCCTCTATATTCCGTTTCGTACACCAAATCCGCAAAATGTTCTTTTAACATATCATCAATGTAGGAGGCATTAGATAATTGGAGGGTATTGAGATTCATTTTGTCTCTCATATCTTTTGGGAATACCTCTTCAATAAAACTTTTAGCTACTTCCAATCGAGAGAAAGACTCTTTGAAGAACTTATCGTGCGGGTTTGGGATTCTGATTTCCATGTGAATAATTAAGGAAGAATGGTTTTTCAACTTAAAGATACCCATTAAAATTAAAGGGTACAATTTCAATCCCATTTGTAAAATATTACCTTTTCTGGCATAACTTCATGCCAAGGCTCAATTTCACCACTATACTCAGTAGGATTTGCAAAAATTTGCTTAACATAAGGATAATTATACAACTTTTATGAATACAAAAATTGTATAAGATTTTGACTCGCCAAATCCCTATAATAAGACCGTTTAACAGTTTGATTTTCCATGTATTTAATATAAATATCAAAATAGGTATTGATAATTTTTTCTATCCCGAAAATTATATAAAATAAGCAACTCAAAATATAACACCTTGAATACAAGGTTATTGGTATCTTTACGTTTTAATAGTCTAATAATGAAATCACGTTTGACTCGCATATTTTGTTTGCTTATGGCAATGCAGGTACTTTTTATGAGTACAGGCTTTTCCATGATTGAGCATTATTGCAAGATAAAAGGCAAGCAAACTTTCATCTTTTCTTCTCCTCCCAAGTGTTGTTTTAATAAAATAAAACACGAAAATAAATCAAGTAATCCGCTTTTGAAGAGAGCAAAGTGTTGTAATGAACAAACTACTCTTCTCAAGATAAATCCTAATGCTTCACAAGGGCATGAAATAGCACAAGAATTTCAAGCTCATAAGTGGATTGCCATTACCCAGAAGGTATTGTCTTTCTCAGCGTGGGTGTCCGAAGCCGTATCTTTCCAAGTTCCTCATTTTTACAGTCCAGCACCCCCACTTTCAGGGCGTAATCTTCTTATATTTATCCAATCGTTTCTGATTTGATACAGTTTACTAAAATTGTAAGTTGTCTCTATGTTTCTGCATAAAGGCTAAACAATTTTATTGCAAACTGTATTTTTTTATGTCTTTATTTATCGTAATGCCCATTTTTACGTGAAAATCCATTTTCGGTTTCAACGTATTGCATTAGATAATCAAATGTATTTTACAGAAACAAACATGATTTTATACATCAAAAACATGGTTTGCGACCGATGTAAAATGGTAGTGGCAGACCTCTTTAAACAAATCAATATTGTACCCATCAGAATAGATTTGACCGAAATTGAGATTTCCGAAGAACTTACCGAAGCCCAAGGAAATTCGCTTCGGAATAGTTTAGAGCGGGTTGGATTTGGATTATTGGACGATAAACGAGGTCAGATAATTGAGAAAATCAAAACTACTATCATTGAATTAGTCCAAGAACAACCCGATGTTTTACGGAAAATTAATCCATCGTTATATATTGCTGAAAAAGTAGGAAAAGAATATAAATACCTAACCACCTTATTTTCGGAAGTCGAAGGCAATACGATTGAACATTATTTGATTCATCAAAAAATCAAGAAAGTTAAAGAATTGTTAATTTATGATGAACATTCTTTAAGTCAAATAGCGGATGCTTTGCAGTATAAAAGTGTACAACATCTTTCAATGCAGTTCAAAAAAATAACGGGTTTGACCACGAGTAATTTTAAAGAATCAAAAAAGAGAGAATAAAATATATAACAATCTTATGATGAGATACTTGACCATATTTTTCCTATTTAATTGCTTCGCTGGATTTACCCAAAAACCATTCAGCGAACAAGAAGCTGTTGAAGCTGCCCTTAAAAATAGTGCTGCCCTGAGAGCTTCGGGTTTAGTGATTCGTCAGAATAACGAATTATTGAAAAGTGCAAAAAACTTTAAAAATCCTGATGTTATTTTGGAAAGTCCAACGGGGCTATTTTATACGATCGCCGTGACGCAGACCCTTGATTATCCAACGGTTTATAAAAAGCAAAGTCTTCTTCAAAAGCAACAAATTGTTCTGTCAGAAAAGGAGAGAATTATAACGGTAAACGATATAAAATTTAGAGTCAAAAGTCAGTATTTGATTTTGCAATATAGTGAATCTTTGGTGAAATTATTTCGAGTTGAGGATAGTTTATACGTTCAAATTTCGCAAAGTTCATCACGTCAATTTGAGGCTGGGCAAATTGATTATTTGGCAAAAACCTTTGCGGAGAGTCAGTTTGGGGAAGTTCGCAATAAATTACACCAATCGCAGGCAGATGTGCAGACTAATATTAAACAACTGCAACAGCTTTTGGGAATAGCGGATAATATTACTGCAATCAACATTCAGCGAAATACAACTCCATCACCCATGAATTTTGATGAAAATACATTTCCCGAAAATCCTACCGTTGCCGTTTTTAAACAAACCGAAGTAATCAATAAAAATTTGATTGAATTGGAAAAAGCTAAGGCAATGCCAGGATTTATCTTAGGCTATTTTAACCAAGGGTTAAGAGACACTCCAGCCTATCTAAGATTTAGAATTGGGTTAAGTGTTCCACTTTGGCAGGGTCAGTACAAAAGTCGTATTAGGGCAGCCCAAACGGGATTTGAAATTGCCCAAGAACGTACGAATGCCCAAAAGCAAATTCTTTCGGTTGATTTGCAACAAGCACAGGGCGATTACCAAAAGTATAAACAAACCCTTGATTATTACGAAAATAAAGGACTGAAACAATCCGAAGAAATTATTTCAACCGCCACTCGACTTTTCAAGGCAGGACAAAACGATTATGTAAGTTTTCTGAGAACGCTCAATGATGCTTATACCATTAAACAACGCTATATCGAAGCCCTACGCAATCATAATCAGACGATATTGAACATCAATTATTTATTAGGAAATCCATGAAAAAAGCACTTTTTATAGCTCTATTTCTTTTCTTTTTGGTCGTAGGAAATTACCAAAAAGTGAACGCCCACGGAGGTGAAGACCACGGGTCGGCAAAGGCTCCATCGGGGGTAGCGAAGACCTATTTTTCAAGCCAAGCGGTTTCTGAAAAATATGAAATGATTCTGAAATTTGAACCTTTGGAAGCGGGTGAAATGGGTAAATTACGTTTATATATTAACGATTTTATCACGAATCGTCCGATTGAAACGGCAACCTTAAAAATTTCAAGTCCCGAAGATGCTAATATAAAATTCGAGGTAAAACCCAATGAAAAAGGTGTTTATGAGATTTCGGGTGTATTTCCAGCCAAAAAAAAGTATTCCTTAACGGTCAGCATTGATGCTGAATCAGGGGCGGATTTGTTTTCTCTGCAAAATATCGAAATTGGAAAAGAATTACCGCAAGCAAGTGCTGAAACGGAAGGCATTTCATTGGCACATTGGTACGAAAAACCCTATTTTTTAGTTGGTGCGGGGCTATTTATTGGAATGTTACTGATGTTTTTATTGAGTAAAATTAGGAATAAAAAAGCCGTTGTTGCCTCCATTATTATCATCTGTTTATTACCAACTGCCCATTGGCAAAAGGCACTCGCCCACGGAGACGAAGGGGCAGGAAGTAGCACGACAGGGGCATTGTCAAACGCCTTTGAGGTACCAAAAGAAACCCAGTTTTTATTTGAGATATTGACTCAAAAAATCGGTAATGGAGAATTCACCGAAAGCCAAAAACTCTTTGGCACGGTGATGCCTTCGCAAAATGGACAGGCACTGGTACAAACGCCCCAAACGGGTAAAATTATTTCCCTTAACGCCAGAGTAGGACAGAAAGTGAGTAAAGGACAGACGTTGGCAGTGATTGAACAAAATATTGATGCTTCCACCCAAGTTAGTTTCCAAGCGGAACGCAATAATTTAGAAGCGGAATTGCAAGCCGCTAAACGGGAATATGACCGACTTAAAGTGATTGAGGATATTGCTGCTAAAAAAGATGTTTCCGAAGCCGAAGCCCGTTTTCAAAAAGCCCAACAAAACTTAAAAGTATTTAAGAATGTAGGGGTAGGAGGTAGTGGAAGTTCAAAACGGATTGCCTTAAAATCGCCCATAAGTGGCACAATTGGCAATTTTAATTTCTCTTTGGGTTCAACGGTCAATATTGGTGAAACCATTTTTACGGTTATCAATCTATCAAAAGTTTACATCGAAGTTCAGGTGTATGATAAAGATGTAACCTTGGTAAACGGAGCTAAAAAATTTACGGCAGAATGTAGTAATGACTCTCACAAAACGGCTCAACTCAAATTAATTGCCCCAGCCCTCACAGTGAATCCAACCAACCAGTCACAGCGAGTTTTATTCGAATTGGATAATCCCACGGGCGATTTCAAGATTGGCGAGTTTGTCAATATCCGAGTTTTTGCGGGGCAACCCGTCCGAGGAATCACCATTCCGAGTTCAGCCATTAGTGAAATTAACGGAAAGCCCGTAGTTTTTTTGAAGGATTCTCCTGAAGGTTTTAGCATTGCTTACGTCTCAACGGGGAATGATAACGGAGAATTTACCATCATCAAAAATGGAATTGAAGAAGGCGAAAGGGTTGTTACCAACGGAACTTATCAATTGAAAATGATTTATCAAAACCAATAATAATTTGCATTTTAAACAATACAGATAATGAGAACAGTCAAGTTTTTGGCGACATTAATTTTAATGATAGCCTTTTCATCAAGTATTTCATTCGGACAAAAAGCGAAAGGAAAAGCAAAAGCTAAAAAAGAAGTAGCATCAGCAGTTTATTCCTGTCCAATGCACCCCAATATGACGGGTAAAAAAGGCGATAAATGTCTAACGTGTGGCATGGCATTAGTTCCAAAGAAAGCCAAAGCTAAAAAAGAGGTTACCGCTGCTACTTACATCTGTCCGATGAAATGCGAAGGTTCAGCCAGCAACAAACCAGGCGATTGCCCAAAATGCGGAATGAAATTAGTGGCAGTAACTAAAAAAAAAGAAAGTCATAATCACAAGTAAAAATTCAAAAATTAACAAACAAACAATCATGAAAAAAGGAGTAAAGTTTTTAAGTCTCGCATCGCTAATCATTAGCACCAGTTTATTTTTAAGTTCATGCGGTAATGCCACTAAATCAGAAAGTTCAAAAGATTCTACGATGGCAAACATGGAAGGAATGGAAAAAACCGATGAACACAGTGGTGAACATACTTATGCCTGTCCGATGCACCCAGAAGTTACGGGTAAAGAGGGCGATAAATGTCCAAAATGTGGAATGAAATTAGAGCATAATGACAATGCAGGGAAAGGAAATGGCAATACCTACAAAATGGAATTCAAGGCAAATCCTGCCAATGTGGAAGCTGGAAAAGCTACTATGTTATCGTTTACGCCCAAAATTATAGGAAAAGAAACCGAAGCAGTACCGTTGGATGAACACCACGAGAAGAAATTACACCTAATTGTGGTTTCAAAAGACCTTTCTTATTTTACGCATATTCACCCAGAATATAACGCATCGGGTAGTTATGATATTTCGGTTTTAGCGAAAGGAAAAGCTTATTCAAACGGGGCTGGACACAATGAAACAGTTTTTGAAAAAGGAGGAGATTATATGCTTTTTGCGGATTATTTCCCATCGGGCGGTAATAATCAATTGGAGAAAATCAACTTAAATGTGGGCGGAAGTGCTTACACGCCCGTTGCTTATGCTTCCCCAAGATTAGTTTCAACGGTGGACGGCTACACGCTTACGCTCATGCCCGAAGGTAATAAGTTTGAAGTGGGGAAATTGGCTCACATCGAAGGGGTTTTAACCCAAAATGGGAAAGTAGTGGATGCCAGCACCCTCGAAAATTACTTAGGAGCAAAGGCTCACATGGTAGTTATTGGCGTGGAAGAAAAGCAATATTTACACGTTCATCCCGAAGTAGTAAATGGTAAATTTGACTTACATACCACTTTTGAAAAAGCGGGGGTATATCGTGGTTGGGTACAATTTCAATCTAACGGCAAAGTGCATACGGCAGATTTTGTGATTGTAGTAAAATAAAGTTTTGGTTGAAATACTAACCATATATATTGAACAAATACCAAGTAAAATGCTTAACAAACTCATTCAATTTTCACTTCATAACCGCTTGTTTGTAGTAGCTTTTGCTGCCTTGATTATGGTTTATGGCGTTGTAACAATTATCAATTTACCCGTTGATGTACTTCCTGACTTAAACCGTCCGAGGGTAACAATATTCTTGGAATCTAATGGATTAGCTCCCGAAGAAATTGAAACCCAAGTGATTTTACCCGTAGAAACTTCTTTGAATGGAGCTCCTGGGGTGGAAGTTGTGAGAAGTAGTGCAGCAATTGGCATCGGAATGGTGTTTGTTGAATTTGATTGGAAAACGGATGTTTATCGGGCAAGGCAGTTGGTGGCTGAAAAATTACAGACCGTCCAACTGCCCAACGGTATTACGCCCGTCATGGGTCCAATAAGTTCGGTCATGGGACAAATTATGTTGATTGGCGTGAGCAGTGATACTACCAGCCCCGCCGATTTACGCACCCTCGCCGATTTTACGATTCGTAGAAGATTAATGAGTATTAAAGGCGTATCGCAAGTAATTCCCATCGGGGGCGAACGCAAACAATATCAGGTATTAGTTTCAAGTGATAAATTAAGACAATTTAACCTGTCGATTGATGATATTGACAATGCCTTATTACTAACCAACCAAAATACAACGGGTAACTTTTTCAACCGATTTGGTTCGGAGGTACTTATTAGAAACGTAGGTAGAGCCAATACCTTAGAGGATTTAGCTCAAACCGTTGTGGGAAATAAAGACGGTTTACCCGTGATACTTTCGCAAGTGGCAGACGTGAAATTTGGCTCGGCACTCAAACGGGGCGATGCCAGTATCAATGCCAAACCCGCCGTAATTTTAACCGTTGAAAAACAACCAGGTGCCAACACCGTTCAATTGACGGACGAAGTTGAAAAAGCCCTTCTGGAATTACAAACTACTTTACCCAAAGACGTAAAACTAAATCCAAGGATTTTTCAGCAAAAAAACTTTATCGTCAATTCGCTAAAAAACGTAGAAGAAGCCCTCAGAGACGGGTTCATTCTCGTCGTAATTATCCTATTTTTATTTTTACTAAATTTCCGCACCACCATTATTACCCTCACCGCCATTCCATTATCCTTGGTAATCTCGGCAATCGTTTTTAAAGCTTTTGATATATCCATCAATACCTTTACGCTTGGAGGATTAGCAATTGCCATTGGTGAATTGGTGGATGATGC
>JACMRQ010000225.1 GCA_014376355.1 Arcicella sp.
TATAAAATTAATTTACCAAAATGGCAAAAGGATACTCTTCACAAGGACAGGGACAACAAAAACGAGTACAGCAACCAATACCAAGTAATCCATTAGCGATTAAAACAAAGAAATTTGCTCTTGAAAAAAATAAATTTATCACCCTTAACATGCTTCAGTTTGTCAGAAAGCAATGGTATTGGGGATTTGTGCCATTGGCTCTTATTTTAATTAATGCCATTGTGAACGTTACTAAGGTTTATCCAAATTACTGGATTTATGTCATTACGGTTTTGGGAGCCTTAGCTTATGTTGCATTTTGGGCGATTCAATTCACGGGCGTTACGCAATTGGAGCAATACAAACAGCTATTTCAAAAATATCGCTACGAAATTGATAGTCGTCAAATTTTGATGAAATTGAACGACACAGAAGGGGGAATTATTAAATGGGATATGATTAAAACAGCTCGAAAAGAAAAAGATGCTTATGTGTTGGACATGGGGCAGTATCAATTCATTTATTTGCCTTTTACCGTTTTCAATAATGATAATGATAAGAAATTGATAGATAGAATTTTGAAAGATAAAGGTTATATCTCGGCAGAATAGTTAGTAGAGGTCAGTAAATAAAAATGGCTTCCAAATAATTCTGGAAGCCATTTTTGTATTTCGAATAACTATAACTTACTACTTTTTAATCGAATGAGAAATGGTTTCAACTAATTCTCCTCGAGCCATTTTTTCGGCTTTATCAAAATATTTTAATGATTTTTGGAAAGTATCATCATAAGTTGACATTACTTGAAAATATTCATTGTTCATTCCATCGGAAATTTTTCTTTGCCAAATATTGCGAGCAATATACGCTTTGATTTGAGCTTTAATATAAGGCAACGAACGCTCGTAGTCTTCTTTTCTCATTTTGACATTGGCTTGTTTTGCCAATTTTTGAATATCCATCATCATAGTGTCATCGACTACAAACGACTTATTAAAATCCTTAAAAGTAAGTTTTTCAATAGATTTGATGTTATCATTGGCATAGTTCACAGCAAATTCTCGGAGGATATTTTTACTCCATAAATTACTCAGATATTTGGTAAAATAAGTCGTGTCACGAGCGACGAATACATCTGGTGTAATTCCTCCGCCTCCATAGACAATGCGACCGCCAAAGGTTTTAAATTTCAATTTTTCGTTAAATTTGATACTATCCGAACTAAAAAATTCACCACTTTTCATTCGTTTATCGTAATCTTTTTCATATTCTTCTTCATGTCCCAAAAGGTAAGGTTTTTGAATACTACGTCCGCTTGGGGTGTAATATCTTGAAATGGTTAACCGTAATTCAGAGCCATCTTGTAAACTTATAGGCATTTGTACCAGACCTTTTCCATACGAGCGTCTGCCTACAATTAATGCACGGTCGTTATCTTGCAATGCACCCGCTACAATTTCGGCTGCGGAAGCACTGTTTTCGTCCAAGATAACCATAACTGCACCTTTTTCAAAGATTCCTTCTCGTTTTGTATAGGTTTGAGTATCGTATTTTGTGCCTTTCCCGTCGGTATAAACAATCATACGTTCACCAGCCAACAATTCATCAACCATCTTTTCAGCACGATCCTTGTATCCCCCTGGATTTCCACGAAGGTCGAGCATTAGGCGTTTGCAACCTTGTGCTTTGAGATTAGTAAGGACAGTTTTAAATTCATCAAAAGTGGATTCTGAAAATCTATCTACCTTAATATACCCTGTTTGTACGTCAATCATATAGCCTGCGGAAACCGAATAGGATGGAATTCTGTCACGCACTACAGTAAATTTTCTAATGTCCTTTTCTCCATTACGGAGTATTTCTAACTTTACTTCTGTACCTCTTAATCCACGTAATTTGGTAAAAATTAAACTGTTGGTGACTTTTGATCCAAATAATGTAACGCCATCCGCTTTTAATAAACGGTCGCCACTTTTAATACCTACTTGTTGGGAGGGTCCACCCATTATTGCATTCACCACGTGAACGGTATCACTAAAAATATTAAATTCAATACCAATACCATCAAAACCAGATTCTAATTGAGAACGGGCGGCGGAGGCTTCGTCTGTTGAAAAATAAACAGTATGTGGGTCAAGTTTTTCTAAGGTTTTTTTGATAGAATATTCTACTAATGAGTCTGTATCAACAGAATCAACGTAGGAAGTTTCAATCAAAGAAAGAATTTCACGATATTTATTAAGACCTTTAGAAACAGAATTCATTTTGGCTTGTCCACCAAAGAAATTTGCTCCTAACAAAACACCACCAATTAAGGTAATGGCAATCCAGATTGGTATTTTCACGGTAGTTGAATTATTATTAATTGGCGTTTGTGGCTTTTCCATGCAATATTATATGTTTTCAAAATGAATACTAATTTACGAAAATCTGAATAGTAGCCAACGTTTTTGGTGTAACTTTGTTGGAATCAGGTATTGAGGTAGTATATATGTGGTAATTAGTATAAAAAACTTACTACTTCATAATTCATACTTACGACCTAATATCTAAAAAGATGCCCAGAATATTAGCCATAGATTACGGAACAAAACGAGTAGGTTTGGCAGTGACTGACCCGCTCAAAATCATTGCTTCTGCTTTGGAGACAGTTCACAGTAAAGATGTTATCGTTTTTCTAAAAACCTACCTCGAAATTGAAGAAGTGGAGGGTTTTGTGGTAGGTATGCCAGTAAATTTGGATGGCGAAGACACCAATAATACTTCTCACGTAAAGGGTTTTGTCAAGAACCTACAAAAGACTTTTCCTGATATTCCTGTACATCTTCATGATGAGCGTTTTACTTCAAAAATTGCCCTTCAAGCTATGATTTCGAGTGGTTATTCCAAAAAAGACCGCCGTGAAAAAGGGAATATTGATAAAATTTCAGCGGTTATTATCCTACAATCATACATGGAGAAGGAAGGAATTTAGAGAATAATATTTGCATATTATTTATTTGCCAATACTAAAAATTATAGATAAAACTAATGAATATTTACGGTTTAATAGGTTTTCCATTGGGTCATTCTTTCTCAAAAGGATATTTTACAGAGAAATTTTCAACCTTAGCAATCTCAGATACGCACCTATATGAGAAGTTTGAATTAGAAGATATTAACGATTTTTTCGCTTTACTGAAATCGCAAAGCCCTAATTTAAAAGGACTTAATGTTACCATTCCTCATAAACAAAATATTATTCCTTTCTTGGATTCTGTGGATGAAGCGGCGCTAAAAATTGGGGCTGTCAATACCATCAAAATCATGGAAGATGGTTCTATCAAAGGCTTCAATACCGATTATTGGGGCTTTCGTTGGACGTTGGAAAAATGGGATTCTTTCAAAGAAATTAAACCCAAAAAAGCCTTAGTTTTAGGAAAAGGCGGAGCCGCAAAAGCCATTATTCAAGCCCTGCAAGATTTGGGATTGGAAACGCAATATGTTTCGAGAAGAAAAGAGGAGGAAACAATTACTTACCAACAATTGACGGAGGAGGTAATGAAAGAGCATCTTTTTATCGTAAATACCACGCCTTTGGGAATGTTTCCAAAAGTAGATAGTTTTCCAGAGATTCCTTATCAATTACTCACAAACAAACATTTACTGTATGATATTGTCTATAATCCTTTGGAAACGATGTTCTTGAAAAAGGGATTAGAATATGGTGTGAGAGATATTCATTACGGTTTGGAAATGCTGCACGGACAAGCTGAAAAGGCTTGGGAGATATGGCAAAGTTAAAATAATCATCATTAAAATATAATTACATTCCCAATGCTCAAAAAAATAACCCAGATTCTCTCAATTTCTCTGCTGCTTTCTTCATGCGTAGGCGTATATATACCATCAATTAATACA
>JACMRQ010000226.1 GCA_014376355.1 Arcicella sp.
GAAAACTTATTATAGGATATTTTTTCAGTCTGACAGAGGGATGGCTGTATAATTTAGATAAAATACCGTAGATCAGCACTGCAGCAAATAACCCGGTATTAACTAACAGGGAAAGTATTAAAGCTATTAAATCCAGCAATAAGGAAAAATTATAAAGACTTTTATCAACCATTGGAGGATTTTCGATCAATGCTATACTTCCCTCATCCTTATCAAAATAGCTGTTATATCCATTACTTGCAGGATATACAAGCATATGCCAAATGATGAAAGTTAAAAAAGCATTTATTGGGATAATCTGTGGAGCCTGGCTCAGTGAAAAAAGATATATGGGCATCAGGAATAAAGAGAATGCAAAACGCATATGCAGTAATGCCGAAACTGTTGGAAGGAAGTCTTTTGGAAAATTCATACGCAAATGAGTCTTGAGATTTTAAGAATTATGTATAATATACAAATTCCAACAAGTTTGCGATTAATTTTTTATACAATCGAAATAGGTGTATTTCGGAAGGCCCCCCCCTTTTGCCTATGTTTAACAATGCAAGTCAACACTAGCAGAAAACCTAAACAACCTACAGGAAACTAAATTTTCTTAATACTGGAAAAAACTAAATCCTCCAGAAACGAAACAACGTTTGACTCATCTTTATTTTTACCGAAATCAGTCAGCGAGGGAAGATTGTTCATGAAAAAATTCTGAAAATGTGCCATTTCAATAATTGTGCTGCCTAATGATTTGGGATAATTATATTTCGGAGTACACTCCAAAATAATTTCTCCTATAACAGCACAAAGGTCTTTATAGGGTTTAAAAAAATGCTGTTTATTGTCCTCACTTACATGCCTGGTGAGATAGACTTTGGAGCCTTCCGTAATAATAATCTGATGAAGAATACTTTCATTAACATGACTGGTTTTAACATCATCTTCCACGGCTGTGGCTAGTAGCTTAATAACTCTTTTGAGCTTCACTAATGGATCTTTAATATTATTGGTATGAACACCAACCCGATACTGAAGCCAACTCCAATACCAGGCTGTAATATAAATAAGTAAACGATGTTTATTTTCGAAATACCGGTAAATACCGGCCTCCGTTGTACTAATTTCAACGGCTAATTTTTTAAAAGTAAATGCTTCAAATCCAATCTTATGAATTAAAATAATGCCATGTTGTATAATATTTCTGCCTAATTCTGTTTCTTCGGGATCCCGAAGAAACAACTTCTCATTCATTTTTATCTTCAGCGATAACTCCATATTATTTGATTGTTAATAGCAAATGTAAAAATATTTTAAATGATAGCAATACTATTGATCAAAGTATTTTTACTATCTTTGGAGTGTTTGTAATCTATCTTGATCAAACACCGTATCAAGACTAATATTTTAGGAACAAAAAGGAACAATGTTTTAAGCAGATAAATTAATAATAAACTTTCAGCACTATGCCCAAAGATCCATCCATCAATTCAGTTCTTATTATAGGTAGCGGACCAATCATAATTGGACAAGCATGTGAATTTGATTATTCAGGATCGCAGGCCTCCAGATCATTAAGAGAAGAAGGGATTGAAGTGACTCTCATCAATTCCAATCCGGCTACCATAATGACCGATAAAATCACCGCCGATCATATTTATTTGTGGCCATTAACATCGGAATCAATTATAAAAATTCTTGAAGAAAGAAAAATAGATGCTGTTTTACCTTCAATGGGCGGACAAACGGCGCTTAATCTTGCCATTGAATGTCATGAATCCGGGATTTGGGAAAAATATGGTGTTCGTATGATTGGCGTTGATGTAAACGCCATAAAAGTGACAGAAGACAGGGAATTGTTTCGTCAAAAAATGGAAGAAATTGGTGTTGGAATGGCTCCATCAAAAATAGCCAGATCATTTCTTGAAGGGAAAGAAAATGCGCAGGAATTAGGATTCCCTTTAGTAATCAGGCCATCATTTACCCTGGGAGGCACAGGCGGAGCTGTTGTATATAAAAAGGAAGATTTTGATGCCTGCTTAACTAGAGGCTTGCACGCATCCCCAATTCATGAAGTGTTAATAGATAAAGCCGTGGTGGGTTGGAAAGAATATGAATTGGAGATTTTAAGGGATAGCAATGACAATGTAATAGTCATTTGTTCCATTGAAAACTTCGACCCTATGGGCATTCATACCGGCGATTCCATAACCGTTGCCCCGGCAATGACTTTGTCGGACACTACCTATCAAAGAATGCGCTCTTTGGCGATTTTGATGATTCGCTCCATTGGGAATTTTGCCGGGGGATGTAATGTGCAGTTTGCGGTTAGTCCGGATGAAAATGAAGATATTATTGCTATTGAAATCAATCCACGGGTTTCCCGTTCATCTGCGCTCGCCAGTAAAGCTACCGGATACCCTATTGCTAAAATAGCGGCAAAACTTGCTATCGGCTATCATTTAGATGAATTACGAAACCCAATCACCCAAACAACATCTGCATTTTTTGAACCAACTTTAGATTATGTAATCGTAAAAATCCCAAGATGGAACTTTGATAAATTTAAAGGAGCAAACAGGCGTCTTGGTTTCCAAATGAAATCCGTGGGTGAAGCAATGGGCATAGGTCGGTGTTTCCAGGAAGCATTGCAAAAAGCATGTCAGTCATTAGAAATTAAACGTAATGGTTTAGGGGCTGATGGCAAAGAACTCACTAATCAACAGGAAATACTTTACAGTTTGGAGGAACCGAGTTGGAACCGTCTATTTCATATTTATGACGCTTTCAAAATGGGTATTTCAATTAATACGATACACAAACTAACACTTATTGATTATTGGTTTTTAAATCAAATTGAAGAAATGGTGACTCTAGAGAGGGAAATTGAAACTTTCACACTCAAAAGCTTACCTCGTGATTTATTAAATACAGCCAAACAAAAGGGATATGCAGACAGGCAAATAGCTCACTTGCTACGTTGTCTCGAAAGCGAAGTGTTTAAAAAAAGAATGGAATTGGGCATTAAAAGAGTTTATAAAATGGTAGATACTTGTGCCGCAGAATTTGAAGCCAAAACCCCGTATTTCTACTCGACTTTTGAAGAAGATAACGAGGCAATTCCCACCGACCGGAAAAAAATAGTTGTGCTTGGTTCAGGTCCTAATCGTATCGGTCAGGGCATTGAATTTGACTATTCCTGTGTTCACGGGGTGTTGGCAGCAAAAGAATGTGGCTACGAAACTATCATGATTAACTGTAATCCTGAAACTGTTTCTACCGATTTTACTACTGCAGACCGTTTGTATTTTGAACCTGTATTTTGGGAGCATATTTATGACATTATTTTAAATGAGAAACCCGAAGGAGTTGTTGTACAGCTGGGTGGTCAGACCGCTTTAAAACTGGCAGAAAAGCTTGAGCGTTATGGTATAAAAATCATCGGAACAAATTTTGATTCATTGGATATTGCAGAAGACCGCGGCCGCTTTTCTTCCTTGCTAAAAACACTGAATATTCCATATCCCGATTTTGACGTGGCAGAAAACGCGGATCAAGCAGTTGAAATATCCCGCAATCTCGGCTTTCCGCTCTTGGTTCGACCGTCTTATGTATTAGGTGGGCAAAGCATGAAAATTGTTATCAATGAAGAAGAATTAGAGCAACATGTAGTAAATGTAGTCAAGGATCATCCTGGA
>JACMRQ010000023.1 GCA_014376355.1 Arcicella sp.
CATTAGATAAATTGGCGAAAAGAAATGTTATTCACAAAAATAAGGCTTCTAACTTGAAATCAAAGTTAGCTAAGTTGGTGAATAAAATTGCTGCTTAATTTAGCACAAAGATATTCGTTTGAAAGACCTTACTGAAAAGTAAGGTCTTTTTTTGTTTGGGAGAATATTGGAAGTTAATTTGTGTAATGTTTTTAGCTGTTGTTTTCACATCTATTTAAAAAACGTTTAACGGACATCTACCATGAACCACTACGAAATACAACATCTTAATATTAAATCATGGGCAGAGGAAGACCGTCCACGTGAAAAATTGCTTCTAAAAGGTAAAGCCGCTTTGTCAGACGCTGAATTATTGGGCATTCAAATTGGTTCGGGAATTAAAAATATGACGGCGGTTGAATTGGGAAAACTGATTTTACAAAGTGTAAATAATGACCTTAATCAATTAGCTCGGTTGACGGTCAAGGATTTATCCAAATTTAAGGGTATTGGAGAAGTAAAAGCCATTACCATTGTGAGTGCCTTAGAATTGGGTCGTAGACGGAAGAATTCTGAAACTCCCGAAAGGGCAAAAATATCCTCTTCAAACGATGCTTATGAAGTTCTGAAACCGCATTTAATGGATTTACCACACGAAGAATTTTGGATTATTCTATTAAATCGGGCTAATCAAGTAATGAAATGTGAACGCATAAGTAGTGGAGGAGTTTCTGGAACGGTGGCTGACCCTAAAATGATTTTTAAGGTGGCTTTAGAAAATCTTTGTAGTGCCATTATCCTTGCCCATAATCATCCATCTGGAAATCTTACGCCTTCACAAGCGGATAAAGATTTAACAAAAAAACTTCGTGAAGCGGGTAATTATTTAGATGTTCCTATTTTAGACCATATAATTTTTACAGATAAAGGATACTTAAGTTTTGCCGATGATGGACTTCTTTAAGGAATTTTTAGGTATGAATTAACATTTTTGGTAGTCTGATAATTTTTATGGTAGGGACGAATTGCATTCGTCCACGGTGTCATTGGAGGGAGACGAATACTATTCGTCCCTACAACACCATTCCACAAAAACTGTCATAGTCTCATATTTTCTAAGTAATTACAATTTTCGGAACTCATAAAACCAGAATTTATTCTCTAATACTTAATACCTAAAAAATGACCTTCCGAAAACGACTTCAATATTTTTTAGTAAAACGCTTGAATATTTCTAATAAAAGTGCATTATCCTTCATTTTAGAAGGAAAAGTTAAAATTAATGGATTACCCATTTTTGAAAATATGGTTATAAATTTAGGGGACTCAGTTATCTTTGAAGAACAAATATTGCAAGAAGGAAAAGAATTTTTCTACGTAGCATTCTACAAACCAAGAGGAATTGAAACAACTTTAAACAGGGATATTCAAGATAACTTGAAAGATATTTTGCCTTTCAAAGAAGACCTTTTTCCTGTCGGAAGACTCGACAAAGAATCAGAAGGATTATTGATTTTGACCAATGACGGACGAGTTTTTGATAAAACACTACGAAGCGAACATCAAACTGAAAAAGAATATGTGGTTAAGGTTAATAGAGAAATTGACGAAAATTTTATCCAGAATATGTCCGAAGGAATTAATATTTTAGGGAAAATAACCTTGCCTTGTCGGGTTGAAAAAATAGACGATTGTAGTTTCAGAATTATTTTAGTTCAAGGTATAAATCGCCAAATTAGAAGAATGTGTTATAAACTTGATTATGAAGTATTACAATTAATACGACTGAGAATCGGGGATGTAAAATTAGGAGAATTAAAACCTTTTGAGTTTAGATATTATAAACCATAAAAAAACCTTCTCACATTTGAGAAGGTTTTTTTATGAAGTTAGATAATTAACATCGCATCTCCATAAGTAAAAAATTTATATTTTTCCTTGATAGCTATTTGATATGCCTCTTTAATTAATTCAAATCCACCAAAGGCAGAAGTCATCATAATCAGAACGGATTCTGGTAAATGGAAGTTAGTTAACAGTGCATTTGGAATTCTTACTTCGTAAGGAGGGAATATAAATTTGTCCGTCCAGCCATCAATTGGCTTTAAATGACCATCCGCCGATACAGAAGATTCTAAAGCTCTCATCACGGTTGTTCCGATGGCACAAATCTTTTTCTTGTTATCAATGGCTTCATTTACTAAATCACAAGTGGCTGGCTGAATATTAAAGTTCTCAGAATCTGTTTTATGCTTCGTCAAATCCTCAACGTCTACGGTTCTGAAAGTGCCCAAACCAATATGGAGTGTTAAAGGGGTAAAATTAATTCCTTTCAACTCCAAACGCTTCATAATGATTTTGTTGAAGTGCATCCCTGCGGTTGGTGCTGCAACAGCCCCAACGTGCTTGGCATAAATCGTTTGAAAACGCTCTTCATCAGCCGCTTCAACGTTACGTTTGAAACGAATTTCGTCTGGAAGAGGAGTTTCGCCCAATAAATGAATTTGTTTCATTAAAGCGTCATGGTCGCCATCGTACAAGAAACGAATAGTACGCCCACGTGAAGTTGTATTATCAATCACTTCAGCTACTAAATCACTGTCGCCAAAATATAATTTATTACCTACACGGATTTTACGAGCAGGATCAACCAAAACATCCCAAAGACGATGTTCACGATTCAATTCACGTAATAAGAAAACTTCAATTTTTGCACCTGTTTTTTCTTTTTGACCAAATAGACGAGCAGGAAATACTTTGGTATCATTCGTTACCATCACATCGCCATCATCAAAATATTGCAAAATGTCGGTAAACATTTTGTGTTCAATCGTTTTTGTTTTACGGTTCACAACCATCATCCGTGATTCTCCACGATGTTCGGTTGGATATAATGATATAAGATTGTTGGGTAGATCGAACCTAAATTCGGACAATTTCATTCTAATAATATTTGCGGTTTTTTCGCCAGGAACCATGTTATTTTGGATTTATACTAATTTATTGATAAAAATTTAGGGTGTAAATGATTTTCGTTTTGAGAAAATCTTAGTTTTATACAAAAGTATAACCTCCAAGAACCTATTAATCAACACGATTCTTGCAAATATACAATTTTGAGATAGGGCTTGTCAATAGAAAACCCGAATAAGTTTTAAAATAATTATTAATGATTAGTTATTTCGAATGAATTAGTAGGTTGAATGGATAGAATGGCAGATTTCGAGCAATTGTAAAGCATAAAATAAAACTAAAAAAAATCCAAATTAAATTCTTAATTAACAAATAAAATGCTGAAAAAGTTGTATTGTTAAATTCGTCCTTGATTTTGAGTACCAAAAAAGGTAAAAAAATAAAAATCAGAAAATTATTGTGGAATGCCTCTACAAAATTTCCGTGGAGAATTTGATGAAAAGCTCTTTGACCTCCGCAACCTGGGCAATAATATCCCGTTATTTGTTTGAATGGACAAATCGGTGAAAATGTTATTTCCGAAGGATTCCAGAAAAAATAAAAAGCGGTGATGACTATCGTCAAAACCGCCAAAAGTATTTTATTTGTAATCATTTACACGGGTTTTGTATAAACATTTGTCTTTGCGATAATATCGTGAAGTGTTTGTTTTTTCTCAGTAAAGAGTGCCATTAAATAGCCGATTAAGCAAATAAATCCAGATATTAATCTTGAAATATTACGAATTAATGCTTTTTGGACGTCCAAACGGTTTCCATTTTCATCTGCAACAATCAAGCCCATTGCACTTTTACCAATGGTTGCTTGTCATTCTGATGATTCCATGTAAGTGAAATAACCTACTTGAAGAGCCAGAGAAATTAACTGAATTAACAGCCCAGCACCTGCCATGACCGCCATAATACCTGCCGCTTGCGAATCTGACATATCACCCGAATTGCTAACTGCTGATGCGGCACCAACACCACTAACCATCCCAATAATACTAACAAGTATTACCGTAACAACGCCTAATAGAATAGTATCAATTAAAAAAGTAATGAATCGTTTACCGCCATCGGCTAATTGTAAATTTTGCATAATGTTTATTAAGTTTTAGGGTTTGACTGTTAAATACCAACACAATAAAGTTTTTTTTCTTCCAAATACCAAATTTTTTCTTGTAATTTTTACTTTTCTTAGTACACTATACGTTTGTAGTCATAATTGCCAAAACAAATTGGAGATTGATGTGTTGTTTATTTGAAAGAAAACGATTTATAAACTAAAAAATATGTCAAAAGTATCAATCTTTTGGTTTCGCAGAGACTTACGTTTACATGATAATGCGGGATTGTACCATGCCTTGAAATCTGGAAATCCTGTACTGCCGATTTTCATTTTCGATAAAAATATTTTGGATAAATTAGAGGATAAAAAAGATAGACGAGTGGTGTTTATTCACAATATCTTATCCGAAATACAAAACGAACTCAATCAATTTGGGGCATCACTTTTAGTAAAATATGGAACACCTGAAGAAATTTTTCCTGCTTTATTAAATGAAAATGATGTCTCAGCTATATATTCCAACCACGATTATGAACCCTATGCCCATATTCGTGATAATGCAGTGCGTGAATATGCAATGACCGAAAATGTAGGTTTTCACACGTACAAAGACCAAGCAATTTTCGAAAAGAATGAAGTTTTATCAGGTGCAGGAACTCCATACACCGTATTTACACCATATAGCCGTAAATGGAAAGAAAAAGTTAACGAGTTCTATTTGAAGTCATACCCAACTGAAACGTACTCAGAAAATTATTTAAAGGTTGATAAAACCGAAATGCCAAGTTTGTCAGAAATGGGTTTTCAAACAGTTGAAAGTGCTCTTCCGAGTAAAATTGTTCGTGAAAGTATTGTAAAAAACTATGCTGAAAAACGTAATTTTCCTGCAATTGAAGGAACTTCACGCCTTTCGGTTCATCTCCGTTTTGGAACGGTTAGTATTAGGGATTTAGCCAGAAAAGCAAAGGATTTGTCCGAAACATGGCTGAATGAATTGATTTGGCGAGATTTTTATTTTAATATTCTCCACCATTTTCCAAGAGTAGGAGAAGGTCACGCTTTCAGAAAAGAATATGAAAAAATTCAATGGCGAAATAATGAAACAGAATTTGAACGATGGTGTGAAGGTAAAACGGGTTATCCAATTGTAGATGCTGGAATGCGAGAATTGAACACAACGGGGTTCATGCACAATCGTGTACGAATGATTGTCGCAAGTTTTATGATTAAACATTTGCTGATTGATTGGCGGTGGGGTGAGGCTTATTTTGCTAAAAAATTAATTGACTTTGACCTTTCTGCCAATAATGGGGGCTGGCAATGGGCATCGGGAAGTGGTTGTGATGCGGCACCCTATTTCAGAGTCTTTAACCCAAGATTACAAACCGAAAAATTTGATAAAAATTTAGAATATATCAAAAAATGGATTCCTGAAATAAATAGTTTTAATTATCCTCAACCTATTGTTGATCATGATTTTGCCCGTAAAAGAGTGTTGGAGGTGTACCAAAAGGCATTGAAAGGATGAAATTGAATTTATAACCCTGACAGAGATTTTTGCCCTGTCAGCGGTTTGTGTCAAATTGCAGATAAATTTTGTATCTGTTAATTAAACCTCATCTCATTCCGAAGCCCTGAGTATTTTCTCAAATCCAACGTAATCGCTCCAATTTTTAATTCAACTTCTGCTCGAACTGGAATTTTATTTGCATCGTCAGTTACCCATAGTTTTACAGATTCTTCGTCTTGAAAAAAGTTGTTTTGAGGTAATTGAGGCGTGATTTTGAAGGTATTTATTTTGCCAAATTTTGTTTTCAAAACCTCTTTTCCTCGGTATTTCAAACGCATATTGTACACTTCTCCCTCAAAAAAGAAAATAATTGGCACACTCTCACCAACTGCCATTTTTGAAAAATTAATGGTTCTTAAAAAATAATACCCACTCACCACATCTTGCACATTATCAGGCAGTTGGAAAGTTTTCTTTTCGTTATCATCGTCAATATCATACTGTTTTGCGGTGTTCGCTGTGTGATTAAAAATAATTTTTTGTTCATTTTTATAATTTCCTTCCTCTTTTTTCTGATAAAATATTTGAGGTAAAATCATATTAGAATCAATATATGATGTCCAAACGTCTCGCACTTTCGTAAACCAATCTGTCATACCCACTGTGCGAGCAACAATGTTAACTTTATAACATTGCCGACCATTCGCATTTTGAAATTTATTATCCACATCAACAATTGCCTCCGCAGCATTCACAAAACCATAATGAACCCGATATTCAATGTGTTCGCCCGTGGTGAAACTGGTTTGTTCAACAATTCTTTCACGTTCAGCCGATTTGAAACTCATAGCTGTTAAAAATAGAGCAAAGCCTAAAAAGGTTTTTTTCATGGATTGATTATTTATTATGTTTCTTTTTCATAAACGCTAAAAAACGTGCAAAGTCCCTTTGAAATTGATATTCAAATATAGTTGAAAATTCATTTTGCTTAGAATTATACGTTTTAAAACTTACAAAAAAAGCATTATTAGGTAAATCATTTTTGTTAAATTGAAGTTTTGGTAGATTTTGCAATTTATGGTAAATCGTATCTTGACTTTGTTCAATTTTTTCAATTAACGAATACTTCAATGAATCCTTATATATAGATGAAAATTTAGGTTGGAAGGTTTTGTAAAGACTGTCTAATTTCAAAGTTCCCCTGTTAAGGTGTTTAATAAATTTATCTCTAAAAATTTTTGATTGAATATACCGATTAAAAGGTTCAGAATCAGTTCCATACTTAAATTTCAAAAATCTTTTTGCCCCAAAATCTCCTATAAAATTAGCTAAATTTTCACTTGTTTCATGGTCATTTTTCACAAAAATTGTTCCGTGGGTCATTTCATGAATTATTAATGAAGCTAATTTGCCATCTGCATAGTACAACATATTGGATAGAATGGGTTCTGGCAACCAACCCAAGGTTGAATAAGCAATTCCTTGACCCATTTCTGTATCGTAACCTTTTGATTTCCAAAATATTTGTTCTTTCACAGCAGCTGTAGAATCGAAAAAACCTTTGTAGGTAAAGCTACCAATTATCCAACTCACAACAGGAAATTTGAATTCTTTGGCCTCCATTTTGTAACGTTCTGCCACTGTTAAAAGATGGACTAAAGATTTTCCGTTTTGGTTATAAAGGGTTTGATAAACGTC
>JACMRQ010000227.1 GCA_014376355.1 Arcicella sp.
ATTGACAAAGGTTTATCGCCAAGTTATTTTGCGGATACAATTGGCATTCAGCGAAGTAGTATTTCACATATCCTTTCAGGGAGAAATAAGCCAAGTTTGGATATAATTCAACGAATTTTGAAGGTTTTCCCCGATATTGACCGAGATTGGCTACTTTTTGATTCTGATATACCCCAACAAAATACACCTCAAATCAATAGACAACAGCCTGTAAATCAACAATTTACTAAGCAAAATTTACCTGAACAAGTGGTTCGAGAATCGCCTAAAAATTTTCAAGCCGAACCTTATGTCGTTAAAACGCCTGTAAATGTGCCTGTAAAACGCAAAATTGAACGTCCTACGATACCTTCCATATTATCAGGCAAACAAATTGAAAGGATTATGATATTTTATACAGATGGTACTTTTGAAGAAAAACGTTCGAGCTAAAATTTGGCACATACTAACATCAGAATCTTTTAAACAGAATAGGGGTGAACTATGTAGATGTCAGCTTAGGAAATAGGGTAGAGTAGGAGTCAACTTATATTTTACCCTATTTTATACTTATTCTAAATATAGGAGAGTCTATAAAATGCTCCTATTCTTTTTTAAATTGATTCTCCTGACTTGAAATGCCCTTGTTGAATGATACGGTTTAAGAACCTATTATGGCAATTTTACAGACAAAATTTGAATTTTATTAGTATTTAGTAGTGCAATAGCTAATTTTAAAAAAAAAAATTACTTTGATAAGCATTTAGACACATAAATCGCTCCCACAGACGTTTCCTATTAGACTATAAATACTTACCTCCTTCACTGATTCAAGCAGACGAAGTAGCCTTCATCTTAGATATTTATTCATTTCCATCCTTATAATTTATCGGATTTAGCTACATTCTTAGTTTGAATAAGCTAAACTAATTCCTATGAATCCTACAACTATCTGATTATCAGTTAATTAAAACAAAGTGTTCCACGTGAATATGTAACTTATTGAATATTAGACACTTAACAGTTTATCTTCAAAATTATGAATAGTGTTCCACGAATCAAATACAATATGCGTAAATTTGGTAGTAAATTAATCCAAAACTTATGCAAAAGATAGACTCATTAAACCAAGTTGCAGAATTTCACCGTACATTCAAAGCACCAATTTTAGATAAACCCCAAATTCCATCGGCTGATCGTTGTAAATTACGAGTAAGTTTAATTGCCGAAGAATTGAGAGAACTACAAGAAGCCATTGAAAATAAAGACCTTGTAGAAGTGGCAGATGCACTTTGTGATATTCAGTATGTACTTTCGGGTGCGGTTTTAGAGTTTGGTTTAGGTGAAAAATTCGTTGATTTATTCAATGAAGTACAACGCTCTAATATGTCGAAGGCGTGTAGTTCTTACGAAGAAGCCCAGCTAACTGTTGCTCATTACGCTAAAAAAGATGGTACAGAGGCAGAAATTGTAAAGGATGGAGACAAATTCTTAGTTTATAGAATTGCAGATAATAAAGTTTTGAAGTCAGTAAAATATTCTCCTGCGGATTTGAAGGGGATATTGGAAAAGAAATAAATTATTATTGATTCTATAAAAATAGAATTATCGAATTTACATACTAATCCCAAAATACACAGAAAATTAACTGTATCTTTAGTTTAAAACACAGTTAAAAATTAGGAGAGGAGAAAAGAAGTTTTTTTTATATAGAAATTTTGTAAATCTGCCGAAAGTAATTTTGCTATGCTGAACGATTGAAATATTTGAAGTCATTCATTTTACGCAGATATTTCAATCGTTCAGTCAAATACCATAAACAAAATTTACGGATAGGAATAAATCAATTTCTGAGATTTCTATCATCTACACAAGCCTTCAAATAAAATAATCTACGGGATTCTCAGTGAGCTATACTTTTCAGTAAAATTCTAAGTATCCACCTAAAGTTTCACTTAGTTTAAGCACATCGTTCATCCATATCTTTTACCACTTTTCAAGTTATGCCAAAGGCTCTTATTATACAACATTGAAATAAATTTTAATGTTGTATAATTTATATTATGTTAAATAGAACATTTGTAAAATTAAGGATTCTTCTTACAGTTTATAATCTATATCCATAGAAAAAGGCCTTGAATATATTTCAAGGCCTTTTTCTATATTCATGTTCCATCATTAGAAAACTACTCACCAAGAGCTTTCAGTTTATCTTCCATTTTAAGAACTTGATATAAACTTCTTAAACTTGACTTCAAATCGTCTTCTTTTTTGATTGACCAAGCCTTCTCAAAATATGGCAATGCTTGCTTAAATTTATCCGTTGCTAAATCTTCAATTACCTTACCTTTGATTTTATAAGTATTCATGTCCATTGCATCCACCTCTTTTTTGATGTTTACGGCTTCATTAAAGTTCATTACACCTAAATTAAAGTTTACATCATAATTATTTGGATCTAATTCAATAGCTTGCTTATAATATTTTGATGCTTGAGCCATCGCCTCGGTTTGCTTAACTTTTGCTATATCCGATTTTTTAGTAACCTCCTCTGTATTTACCGCACTTGCAGCCTGTTGAGTTTTCTCAGTAGTTAACTGAGTTAACGCTTCATTTGCTTCTTGTTTCATCACATTGACCTCTCCTATTTGTTTTTTTGAAGATGCAGCAGATTTAGGATCTTTCTTCACCTTATCACTCAAACGTTTTACTTCATCATCATAAGCTGAAATTTTATCTTTTTGTGCTTGGATTTTTTTATTTAATCCATCTACATTGCCTTTTGATAATTGATCTTTATATCCCTTAATTTCTGGGTCTAATTCACGAGCCTTATTTTCGTATAAAATCGCTAAGTTTACAATCTCTTGCACATTCTTTGATCCTCCAGCAACAGATGCTTCCATTTCTTTAATGGCTGCATCTATTTTCTTGAAACTCAATAACATATTAATTTTCTCAGATTTCAAATCTTTGTTGCCTGGATGCAAAACAATTCCCTTGTTGATAGTTGCAATGGCTTGTTCTTCGTTATTTTCATTTTTATAGATTTGTGCTAAAGCATAAATCATCCCAGCATCTCTACCTCCCAATTGAACAAATTTTTCATATCCAGCTTTGGCAGCAGGTTCATCTTTAGCCATTTGTCCAATTACACCTGTGTACATCGCAGCCGTGGTATCTTTTGGAGCAATTTCCATCGCTACTTGTAGATCTTTCAATGCACCGGTAAAATTCTTAGCTTGATATTTAGTAATACCAGCATCCATAAAAGCAGCATACATTTTTTGTCCTTCAACTTCTGGCTTGCCATCTTTGTCCATAACCATAGTCAAATATTTTTTGGCTGGTGATGCAGGATCAATAGCAAGTGCTTTTTTGAAATAACTTATTGCTTTATATGCCGCAGTTGGGTCAGTCTTCGTCAAAACAGAATCTCTCGAATTAGCAAAATCTAAATAGGCTTCACCACGAGTTAGCCAAGTTTTTGATTTTAATGAATCCTTTTTCATGACTGCCTCGTCAGCTTTCTTCTTGGTTTCAGTTAATGCTTTGCGATTTGCTTCGAGCATCAATTTATCCACTTGTGCGAAGGTTGCTCCTGCGGTCATTAATATCGCAAAAAGAGCAAGTGTTAGTTTTTTCATTCTTGTTTGATATAATTTTTGGTTTGTAATTATTCTATTTAGATTTACCTTTTCCTTTTAACGGATAAACTTTTCAGAGATTACTTTCTTAACAAAAGATTAACAATGGATAATAGTTGCGATAAAATTACCCATTGTTAATTATTAATTATTCAGCGCTCCCCTCCTCTTCTTGTGTTTCTACTATATCACCAGCTTCAGCAATAATTCCTCCGTCATTTTCAACTGTAATTACTTCAGGTTCAACGACTTGAGCATCTAAAACAACTTCTTCTTCTGGTTCTTTCACAATTTTTGTTACCGAAGAAATCTCATCTGATTCATTTTTTAAACGAATTAATTTCACTCCTTGCGTATTACGTCCCATTACACGAAGGTCGGCAACTGCCATACGGATTAAAATACCCGATTTTGTAATAATCATTAAATCATTACTATCCGTTACTTCCTTGATTGCTACTAAGTTACCCGTCTTTTCGGTAATATTCAAAGCCTTTACTCCTTTTCCTCCTCGATTTGTTAGACGGTAATCTTCTACATCTGAGCGTTTACCAAATCCCTTTTCTGAAACTACTAATAATTGTTGCGTTTCTGGGTCTTCGATACAAACCATTCCAATGGCTTTTTCGTGTAATTTTTCTTCGTCAATCCAAATACCTTTTACACCCGCTGCTGAACGACCCATTGGGCGTACACGAGATTCTTCAAAACGAACTGAACGACCTGTGTTGGTAGCAATAATAATATGATTATTACCATTTGTTAAAGAAACATCCAATAAACGGTCATTTTCACGAATCGTTATGGCAATAATACCATTTTGACGTGGACGTGAATAGGCTTCTAAGGTTGTTTTCTTTATGGTTCCGTCCTGCGTACACATCACAATAAAATTATTATTAATGTAATCTGGATCGGATAATGACTTCACGTTGATAACAGCTCTAATTGAATCATTACTTTCGATGTTCATTAAATTTTGAACTGGACGACCTTTGGCAACTTTCGAACCTTCTGGAACGGCATATACTCTCAACCAGAAACATTTTCCGCTTTCTGTAAAGAATAATAACCAATTGTGCATTGTGGCAGTAAAGAGATGTTCGGTATAGTCGTTATCTTTCGTAGCAACTGCACGAGAACCTACTCCTCCCCTATTTTGTGCCTTGTATTCTCCAATTGGAGTACGTTTGATGTATCCTTGGTTTGAAACAGTAATCAACATTTCGTCATCGGCAATCATATCTTCAACCGAGAATTCGTCATCAGTCATGTTGATTTGCGTACGACGTGCATCTCCGTAACGTTCTCTAACATCAATCAATTCATCTTTGATAATTTGCAATTGACGTTCTGGTCTATCCAAAATATCTTGCAAATCATCCATCAAGCGTTTGATTTCTTCGTATTCAGCCACGATTTTATCACGCTCCATACCCGTCAAACGCTGTAAACGCATTTCAAGAATGGCTTTCGACTGAATTTCAGAAAGTCCGAAGTTAGCCATCAAACCTGCCTGAGCTGCATTTGGATCACGAGATTCACGAATTAATTTGATAACTGCATCCAAATTATCAAGTGCAATCATGAAACCTTCTAAGATATGTGCTCTTTTTTTAGCTTCACGCAAATCAAATTGTGTTCGTCTAATTACTACTTCATTGCGATGTTCAACAAAATGATGAATCAAATCTTTTAAATTCAAGGTATAAGGGCGACCTTTCACAAGGGCAACATTATTAACCGAGAATGAAGATTGAAGTGCTGATTGCTTGTAAAGATTATTCAAAATTACATTTGGAACAGCATCACGTTTTAAGTCAAAAACGATACGCATTCCTTGACGGTCTGACTCGTCACGAATTTCTGAAATACCTTCAATTTTCTTATCATTCACCAAATCCGCACATTGTTTTATCAACGTTGCTTTATTGACCATGTAAGGAATTTCAGAAATAATAATCTGGTCTTTACCCGTTTTTGAAATCTCGAAAGTCGCATTTCCACGAACAACAATACGTCCACGACCCGTTTCAAAGGCATTTTTAACACCTGAAATGCCATAAATAGTACCCCCCGTTGGAAAATCTGGTGCTTTGATATATTGCATCAAACCTTCAATCGTAATATCACGATCTTCAATATAAGCAATAATTCCAGTAACAACTTCCGTCAAATTATGCGGAGCCATATTAGTTGCCATACCTACAGCAATACCTGATGTTCCGTTCAACAAAAGGTTTGGTATTTTTGCAGGAAGAACAGTTGGCTCTTGAAGAGAATCATCAAAGTTTGGTCTGAAATCAACGGTTTCTTTTCCCAAATCTCCCAATAATTCTTCAGCAATTCTTTTCAAACGTGCTTCTGTATAACGCATGGCGGCGGGTGAATCACCATCGACCGAACCAAAGTTACCTTGTCCATCTACTAACGGATATCGCAAAGACCAAGGTTGAGCCATACGCACCATTGCATCATACACGGATGTGTCACCGTGTGGGTGAAACTTACCTAAAACCTCTCCTACAATACGGGCAGATTTTTTATAGGATTTATTATAATTTACGCCCAATTCATCCATACCGAATAGTACTCGGCGGTGAACAGGTTTGAGTCCATCACGGACATCTGGCAAAGCACGGGAAACAATAACGGACATTGAATAATCAATGTACGCTCCCCGCATTTCGTCTTCAATATTAATGGGGATAATGTTACTGGTTTGTTCTGACATAGTTTTTTTGAAATATGAGTGGTAGAGTTTTAAAGGAAAATATTAGGCTTTTTCCACTACTCATTGCCTTTTGGACTCATTAAGAATTTTAATAATCAATTAATAACAAAACAACACTTATTATTATGCTTATTATACAAATTTCGTGAAATTTGAGGGGTTTTGCAAATATTGACGGTAATAGATACGTTGGTGAATGAGTTTTCGGTAAATTTGTTAAAACGAATAAAAGATATGACATTCTTAAAAAACTTCTTTCTCCTATTTTTCCTTTTTACAGGAACTTTATCAAGTTGTCAACCTGCTAATCATGATACGCCTAATCAAGAGAAAGGTGAATTTTAAGAGCAAAATAAAGATGTTTCTACGAAAAAAAGACATAAAAGAAATCGAAATAATAATGAAAATTCAAAATTTGACGCTCAGAATTATACAGATTCAAATAAATCAACCAAAACAGCAGACGTACCTGAAAAAGCTTTAAGGGTTTTGAAATATGTCCGTGAAAATGGCGTTGTGATGAGTGGATATGTAGGGGGACGAAGATTCGGAAACTTCGAAGGTTTATTACCAAAAAAGGATGCGTCGGGAAAACGAATTGACTATCAAGAATGGGACGTTAATCCAAAAACACAGGGCAAAAATCGTGGAACGGAAAGA
>JACMRQ010000228.1 GCA_014376355.1 Arcicella sp.
ACCCTTATCAGCAGAACCTGCATTGGAGGCAAGTGTAACGGTTTCACCTAATCCATCGAGTGATGAAATACGGATTGTTGTACCCAAAAATATCAAAATAGAATCTGCAAAATTGTTATCAATCTCAGGTGGTCAAGTACTTGAAAAACAAGGGGATAAATCAAGTACAATGACTTTAGATATCCATAATTTAACCAGAGGGAATTACATTTTGCAGATAATGACTAATGAAGGAATGGTAGTTAAGAAGGTGACGAAGGAGTAATTTCTGTAAGTTAATATTTTTGCATTGGATTAAAATAAAATAAAACCTCCCAAAAAGTTAATTTTTTGGGAGGTTTTATTTTATCTCATCTCAATCCCAATACCTTTCATCAACATACTGGCATTAAAACTATGACAAACACCTGCTCGAAGTTTGTAATCAAATACTAAATCATCGTTGACAACTTCGGAAGAAAAACTGTAATTTTCCACAAATCCCTGATTATCAAACTCATCACCCAATTCTACATCATGCGTTGAGATAAACCCAGATGCCGTTGTGCGGTGTAATTGTAACATTAAGGCTTTCGCTCCCTCGTGGCGGTCTTTAGAATTTGTCCCTTTCAAAATTTCATCCAAAAAGTATAAGATTGGAGTATTATTACTTTCTAATTGATGAACGCCAACCGCTTCAATTAAGGTTTTTAATCGCTTTAATTCTGCATAAAATGACGATGTATCTTCTTCCAAAGAGTCTTGTGTACGCATACTTGTAAACACCCGCACACATGAACACACAAATGTTTCTGCACATACAACAGAACCCGCCAAAGCTAAAATTACATTAACTGCAACCGTTCGTTGAAATGTGCTTTTTCCTGACATATTCGAGCCTGTGATGATAATAGTTTTTCCTTCGCCTATCAACTGAATATCATTGGAAATACGTTTAGTTTTACGAATCATGGGATGAGCCAATCCTGTGGTTTTCAAAGTGAAAATTTCTTCTGAAATCTCAGGTTTTATAAACGTTGGATTGGCAAAACTAAATCCTGCAAAACTATTTATTGTTTCAAATTCAGCAATGGCAGATAACCAATTAGGAAGGTTTTTTTGATATACTTTTTTCCAGTTCTCTAATTTTATAAAATAATGAATATCCCACATCAGCGGTACGCCCATAATCAAAGCAAAAAACGGATTAGCTCGATTTCCTAACTTATTCAAAATATCCTCCAATGCTCGTATTGCGGGACTTGCTTCTGAAAGTTGTGATTGTAAGTTTTTAAGTTTTTGGTGCGTAAATGTCTCATCAACAATAATTTCTGATAAATTAGCGTAGGCTTTTAAAGTACCAGAAAGGCGAATTGTTTGGTCGAGAGCGAAGCTAACCGTATCATAGATTTGTTTCAGAATAAATCCGTGAATTATCAACATTAACAATGGGTAACCGATGGGAATATAACCAAAAGCCCAAGCCAAGATTAAGGGAATTGTCAGATAGGGAAGGTATTTTCCGTATTGAAAAATAGGCTTTTTAATGGTCATATTTTCAGACTCTTCACTCCAAGAAATTAATTTTTGAGTAGGTTCAGAAACCTCTTCAATCAGCATGGCGGAGGCTTCCAAATCTTGTCTGAAATCAATTTTTTTAGTTAATTCTTCAATTGATTCTTGACGACTTAAAATTTCTGCTTTTTGACTGGGGAATTTTAACCAATTTGCCAAAGTTGAGCCACCCGTATAAGTGTGAGTACGATTGAGGAGTTTAAAGAGCGATTGTTTGCCAAAAATATCTAAATCAGAAGCATAAAAATGATCAGGTTCCGCAAATTGTTCACCTGTTTCTGTACGAGTAAAAACGTTGTCTAATCGTTTGATTTCATCTTCATTTAGTATAGATAAAATTCTATTTTTATCACGTAAATATTTAATTTTCAGGTGTTTACTTACTGAAAATAAAAATATTGAAATGCCTACGATGAAGGCAAAAACGGAGTAGGTAAAACTGAAATATTGATAGATAAAATAGCAAATTAAGGCAATTGCCAAGAACAAAATTGCTCGAAAAATTGCCCATTGATTATACTGTTTTTGGAATTGTTCAGTAAGGTCTTGGAAGGTATTCTTTCTGGATTGGAAGGTTTGTATTGGATTCATTTTAACTATAGCCCAAAGTAACCACTACACGATGGCACTTCAAGAATCTGTGTTTAATGGTTTATCTGTTGTTGAAGTACCCAATGTGTGGAAGTCACTTCTACAGTATTTTATTTATTCATTATCTCATCATATTCGACAAATTTCACACCACTAAGTCCTTTATTAGCAAATCGTTGCATTGCTTTGGCAACATCAAAGGCGTTAATTCCATGATATTTACGAAGACTTCCAAACAGTAAAGGTGAAAGAACAGCGGATAAAACTGTCCCAATTTTTTCACCTAAACGAAATTCCTCTCTATCACCCAAAAGCATAGAAGGACGGAGACTCACAAAGTTATGAAAATCAAGTGATTGTATTTGTTTTTCCAAGTCTCCTTTCGTTTTTAAATAAAAATTAGAAGAATCAAAATTTGCCCCCACTGATGAAACCAAAATGTATTGTTTAACGCCGTTATCTTTGGCAATTTTCCCAATTTCGTAAGGGTAAGTACAGTCAATTTTATACTGTGCTTCTTTTGACCCTGCCTTACTCAAAGTAGTTCCCATCGCACAAAACAAATCATCTCCCATAATTTTTGAGGCATCCAATTTATCAAAGTCAATAATCTCTTGAATCAATTTTGGATGGTTGATATTCAATTGTTTACGTAATAATAAAACAACTTTTGAATAAGCTGGATTATCCAAAAGTTGCTTCACGAGTGTACTGCCGATTAAACCAGTAGCACCAATAATGAGAGCTGTTTTCATTTTTTAGTAATTTGGTTATAAGAAAATATTCTGACCATAATTAAATTTGTAACTAATTTTCTTGACGGAAATAATCTGATTTCTGAGTAAATTTGATCATCTTTAACTCCCATAATAATAAAATACTACGTAAAATAACCAATTTTTCGGTAAAGGAATTGGAATTAATTAAACTATCCATTTATATATTGAGATTCAGGGATTATTAAGGTAAAAAATGACACATAGTAACTGATATAAACCTCTGGCTCAAAACAAAAAATGCAAGAAAATAAATTACAAAAAATACTTAAATCATACCAAAAAAGACTTACCAATCTGACTTCGAGAAATAAATCTCTTTTGTTATTGAATCTCTCTGCCGAGCAATTTTTGGATCTTCATGAACTGGATTTTTTACAAAATAAACCCTCATTTAACATTGTAGAGCAATTAATTGCTCAAAAAAACACTATTTTTCTCTGCGAAATTCATGACCCCCGTTATGAACGAGTGAATGAAGTTAGCAAACGATTACGCAAAATTTCACGAACTGAAAAATTCATTGAAGAAGAACGTGGTTCAGAAGATTTATACGTTGGTTATCCCATCATAAAAGGCAAGTTTTCGGATGGCACTGTGGTACGTTGTCCCTTACTATTTTTTCCTGTTACCATTATTCAAAAAGATGCTCAAATTTGGCAATTACAAACCAGAGACGAGTCCATAACGCTCAATCGTAGTTTTCTTTTAGCCTATTCATATTTTAATCAAGTTCAGATTTCTGATGAATTTTTGGAGCATAGTTTTGAGGATTTTTCAAAAGATTCTCTCGAATTTAGAACTCAATTATATGAGTTTTTAAAAGATTCTCCCTTGAAAATTGATTTCAATAAAGACCTGTTCATCAATACGTTATGTAATTTTGAAAAGCAATTAAAGACAGATTTAGACCTTTCTGAAAATAATGGAGCGTTAAAATTATATCCTCAAGCAGTCTTGGGAATTTTTCCACAAGCTGGATCATTTTTAGTGCCAGATTATGAAGAATTACTTACGGCTTTCGACAATCAACAATCGACTTTAATTGACGAAGGTTTAGGAGCATTATTCCCAAGCCAAATATCGAAAATTGAAGCGGAACGCCGTCTGAATCAAACATCGAAAATCAAAGAAGAAAATCTTCTAACCCCTTTCGCCGTTGATGCTTCGCAGGAATTAGCGTTGCAACAAATAAAAACTGGAACTTCGATGGTAATTCAAGGACCTCCAGGCACGGGAAAATCGCAATTAATTTGCAATCTGATTGCAGACTTTACGGCTCGAGGGAAAAAAGTTTTAGTCGTTTCTCAAAAACGGGCAGCTCTTGATGTTGTGCAGGAACGGCTCGCACGGGCTGGTATGCGTCCGTTCGTAGGTAATGTTCACGACTTCAAAAATGACCGTAAAGCCTTGTATGCTCAAATTTTAAATCAAATTGAACAAATAGAAGATTATCAAAAACAAAATCAGAGCCTTGATTCCATATTCTTAGAAAGAAATTTTGCCCAAGAAAGCCGTCAAATTGATAAAATTTCGGAGACTTTACAAACTTTTAAAGATGCTCTTTTTGATATTTCAGTATGTGGCGTTTCTGTTAAAGAATTATACTTAACAAGTTCACCAAATCTACCTTCTTTGAATTTAAAAGAAGATTATAAACAATTAAAATTTAATGAGATCGGAGATTTTTTAAAGAAATTTGAACGATATTTTGTTTACGAGATTACATTAAATCAAGCTGATGAAAATGGAAATAATACCTTATTCTGGCAATCTCGTCTATCATTCCAATCTCGTCAATATTCAGAAATCTCACCTATTTTGAAGATTATTCAAGATACCCATGATTTTGCACAAAACTTTGAAACGCAATCATTAGAAATTCTACAAAATCCTTTAAGTCTCATTGAATTAGAAAAGATTTCAGTTGAAAAAGAGCAATTTCAGAACTTATTGTTAACGATTACAAACGAGAAAATTTATCAAGTTTTTAGTAGAAACATTCAAGAAAAAATCAAACTTAATACCTCAAAAATTGAAGAATTAGAGGCACAAGTTGCTCATTTTTTTGCGGGTCAAGGTATTGAAATTACAATTTTGAGCAGCAATTTATTGCCTTTTTTATCAAAATTAAATCAAGTAATTGACACCAAATCAAATTTAATAACAGGGATATTTTGGAATTTATTTTCTAAGGGAAAAACTGATATTCAAAATGTTACGGTTGCAAACGGACTAAGTCTTTCGTTAGAAGATTTACAAAAATTACAACAAAGAATTCAAAATCGTGTTGGTTTAGAAAAATTTTGGAATGAATGGGGACATATATTTGGCGATGTGACTGAAAATGGAGAACCCATTTGGCTACGAAAAGGCTATCGTTGGTTTGAAAGACATTTTCAACAATTATATCAGGC